>JAJYMF010000389.1 GCA_021787175.1 Pseudomonadota bacterium
AGCCGAGTCCGGACCCCGGAGCAGGTCCGGGGCAGGCTCTGCGCCGGACTCGGCGCCCTCTGACAAGTCCAGATGGACTTGTCAGAGGGTTCCCTAGCGGCCCAGCAGCGCGCCCGCGCCCTGCGCCAGCAGCGCGGCGGCGACCGTGCGGCCCAGCCGCTCCGGCGCCGACGCCGCATCGTCGGCCTCGGCGCGCAGCAGGCGCCCGCTGGCGGCGTCGCCGACCATGCCGTACAGGCTCAGTCCGCGCTCGCCGACCACGCACCACGCGCCCACCGGCACCGTGCAGCTGCCGCCCAGCGCGGCGTTGAGCGCGCGCTCGGCATTGACCGCGGTGCGCGTGTCGGCATCCTCCAACGGCGCCAGCAGTTCGTCCACGCGCGCATCGCCGGCGCGGATCTCCACCGCGATCGCCGCCTGCCCCGGCGCCGGCAGCCAGTCCGGCGCGGTCAGGCGACCACGGATGCGCGCCGCCAGGCCCAGCCGCTCCAGTCCGGCCGCGGCCAGCAGGATGGCGTCGTAATGACCGGCGTCGAGCCGGGCCAGGCGCGTGTTGACGTTGCCGCGCAGATCGACGATCCGCAGGTCGGGGCGCAGTGCGCGCAGCTGCGCGGTGCGTCGCAGCGAGGAGGTGCCCACCCGCGCGCCCGCCGGCAGCACCGCCAATGCGTCGTGGCGGGTGCTGACGAAGGCGTCGGCGGCGTCGGCGCGCGGCAGTACCGCGGCCAGCGCGAATCCCGGCTCCAGTTCGGCCGGCACGTCCTTGAGCGAGTGCACGGCGAGATCGGCGCGGCGCTCCAGCATCGCCACCTCCAGCTCCTTCAGGAACAGGCCCTTGCCGCCCAGTTCGGCCAGGGCGCGATCGAGCACCTGGTCGCCGCGCGTGGTCATCGGCAGCAGTTCGACGTGCAACCCCGGATGCGCTGCGCGCAGCAGCGTGGCGACGTGTTCGGCCTGCCACAGCGCGAGCGCGCTCTGGCGTGTGGCGATGCGCAGGATGTTCAAGCGACGGGGACTCCCGATGTCATTCGACGCGCAGCAGTTCGCGCAGCGCGGGCAGTTTGCGGCGGCTGACCTCGGGCGCGAGATCGCTGCCGGCGATCTGCGCGACGGTGCGGCCGTCGGGCAGGAACTTCAGGCCCAACAGGCGCTCGCGCGGCACCAGGCAGTTGCGGTGCAGGCGCACGAAGCGGCCGGGAAACTCCTGCTCCAGCTGCTTGAGCGATTCCTCGATCAGCAGGCTGCCCTCGCGATGATGCACGGTGACGTACTTGTCGTCCGCCAGCAGGCACTGCACGGCGTCCAGCGGCACCCGTCGCAG
The DNA here is from genome assembly GCA_021787175.1 of Pseudomonadota bacterium. GTDB lineage: Bacteria > Pseudomonadota > Gammaproteobacteria > Xanthomonadales > Rhodanobacteraceae > Metallibacterium. The sequence goes on from JAJYMF010000389.1 coordinate 1,322, forward strand.
CTCGCCACGGATGCGGGCGCACAGATGGTCGCGCCGCGGCGCCGTCGCGGGCGCCTCGGCACGCCGCTGTGCCGCCCGTCGCAGCGCCGCGCACAGACGTTCGCCGCGTACCGGTTTGACCAGATAGTCCGCCGCTGCCAGATCGAACGCCGACACCGCGTGCTGTTCGTAGGCAGTGCAGAACACCACCTGCGGCGGCGCCGGCAGCCCCTTCAGGCGCCGCGCCAGATCGAGCCCCGACAGACCGGGCATCTCGATGTCGAGCAGCAGCACGTCGGGCCGTGCCTCGGACAGCATGGCCAGCACCGCTTCGGCATCGCCGACGCTGCCGACCAGCTCGGCGCCGGGACACTCGCGCAGCAGCGCCTCCAGGCGCATGCGCGCCAGCGGTTCGTCATCGGCGATCAGGACTCGCATCGGGCAATCGCACCGTCACCGTCCAGCGCCCGTCGGCGGTCGCGACATGCAGCGCACCGCGGGTGCCGAAATGGTAGCCGATACGGGCGCGGACGTTGGCAAGACCGTGGCCGCTGCCGGCGGCATGCGCCGCCGCCTCGGCCACCGGATTGGCGACCACGAACTCGACGCCGCCCTCGACGCGGCGGCCGCCCAGCTGCAGCAACCCGCCCTCGCGGCGCGGCTGGATGCCGTGATGCACCGCATTCTCGACCAGCGGCTGCAGCAGCAGCCGCGGCAGCGACAACTCGCGCGGCAGCCCGTCGAGCGCGCGCTCCACGCGCAGCCGCGCACCGAGGCGCAGCTGCTCGATGGCCAGATAGCGCTCGATCAGGTCCAGTTCCTCGCCCAGCGTGCCCGGACGGTCATCGGCGCCCAGCGCGGCGCGGAACAGGTCGGCAAGGTTCTCCAGCGTGCGCTCGGCCGCCGGCGGATCGAGCCGGACCAGCGCCGTGGCGGTGTTGAGACTGTTGAACAGAAAGTGCGGGCGGATGCGCGCCTGCAGCGCCTCGACCTGGGCGCGGCCGACGGCATCCAGGCGCGCGCGCCACTGCACCAGCACGTACAGATAGCGCAGCAGCGCGGCGCCGATCAGCGCCGTCACCGCGGCGTTGCCGAAGACGAAGCGCGCGGCCGAGGGCGCGATCAGGCCGGTGCCCAGCGCGCGGTCCAGCCAGTCCACCACCGCGCTCGCCGCCAGCACGATCAGCACCAGCAGCAGCCAGGCCGCGGCGTAACTGCCGGCCCCGGGCAGGCGGTCGAGCAGCGGGCGCAGCTTGCACAGCGCGACGCCGCTCAGCAGCGCCAGCCACGCCGCGAACAGCATCGTCTGGCTGCAGCCGCGCAGCGTCAGCGTGCCGCCCGGCGCCAGCAGCATCACCAGCGCCACGATCGCCGACACCAGCAGCAGCGCGAACAGCACCGGCACGCTGCAGAAATCCGGCAGCGGCGCGCGCTCGCGGGCGGCGGCCGGAATCACCCCGGCGCCCCGCGCAGACGCACACCGATCCAGGCCCGCAGGTCGGCGATCTCCTCGGGGCAGATCTGATGCGCCATCACGTAGCCGTGCCAGTCGACACCGTGTCCCAGCGCCGCCAGGGCGTCGCGCGAACGCAGACCCAGCGCCATCGGCACGATCGGATCGAGGCTGCCGTGGCCCATGAACACCGGCAGCTTCGCGTTGGCGGCGCTGCGTTCGGCGGCACTGTGCGCCTGCAACGGCAGATAGGTCGACAGCGCGATCGCTCCGGCCAGCGTCTGGCGATGGCGCAGCGCGGTGGCCAGCGCGATCGCGCCGCCCTGCGAAAAGCCCGCCAGCAGGATGTGCTCGGCGGCCACGCCGCGTGCGGTCTCGCGCTCGATCAGCGCCTCGACCTCGGCGATGGACGCGCGCATGCCGGCCTCGTCCTGGCGCGCATGCAGGTCGAACGCCTGGATGTCGTACCACGCGCGCATGCGCATGCCGCCGTTGACCGTCACCGGCCGCACCGGCGCATGCGGGAACACGAAACGCAGCGGCGGCCCGGCGCGGTCCACCAGCTGCGGCACGAGCGGCGCGAAGTCGTTGCCGTCGGCGCCCAGCCCGTGCAGCCAGACGATGCTGTGGCGCGGGCCGGGCCCGGTTTCGGTCTCGACGCAAGGCAGGGGCATGCGGTGTCCTCGGTGGGTATGGGCAGCATGCCGCAAGCGCGGGTGGGCCAGTAGCCCACGGGGTTTCAGAACCGCACGCCGACCAGCAGCATGGTTTCGCCGACGTTGGGGCCGGTGGAGAGGTGACCGTTGGAGATGTGTCGGATCATCGCGTCCCAATGCCCGTCCTGCCAGCCCAGCGTATCGACGAACTCGCCGGTACTGGACAGCGCATTGGTCTTGCCGTGGGTGAGGCCGACGCCGAAGCCGAGAAAGACGTGCCGCCAGACGCCCGCCCCGGGCAGGCTGGCGCGCACGCCGCCGAAACCGATCCAGACGTCGTGGTTGAGCCGATCGACCGGGGTGCCGCGGGCGCGCACGAAGCCGAGTCCGAAGTCGCCGGCCACGCCGAGCCCCTGCCAGCGCAGCGGCGCGCCGATACGCTCGGCGAACAGGGCGGTGGTCCAATGCTGGTGACCCGTCTCGCTGGGGCCCCAGTTCAGCGCGTAGTCGGCGCCCTGCGCGGCGATGGGGGACGCCAGCAGGACCGCAAGTGCGCCACGCGCCACAAGCGAAAGTCGCCGCCGATGACGCATACGCGGGGAGCGGGATTCGTTCGAGGCGTTCATGCGGACTCCGGCGTTCCGCTCATACCAGCGATATCAGTAGACATAACAGCGTCAGCAAATGGGTGTGAAGGCTTGCAGTACAAGGCCTCAAGAGCATGAGAAGGTCTTGACGAAGCTTGGGCTAATTCTGCCTTGACAATTACATGCCTAGCCATATCATATCCGGCCATGTCGGCCTGCCTGACCATTCCTTCTGCGGCCGAGGAGAATCTCGGCGTCCTGCTGGGCCGCGTGCGCGCGCGCCTGGCGGCGGTGCTGGAGGCCGAGCTGGCGCGGCGCGGCTTCGATCTGAACCAGACCCAGTACGTGGTGCTGAAGCGACTGGCGCTGTGCGGCCCGCAATCGCCGGGCGAACTGGCGCAGGCGGTCGGTCACGACGCCGGCGCGATGACGCGGGTGATCGATCGCCTGGAAGCCAAGGGTTACCTGCGCCGCGAGCCGCATCCCAGCGACCGTCGTGCGCTGCGCATCGTGCCGACCGAGGCCGGCGCCGCGCTGTGGGCGCAGCTCAGCGACTGTGGCGAACGGGTGCTCGAGCAGGCCCTGTCGCGCCTGCCCGCGGCCGATCGCATCCAACTGGCCGTCAGTCTGAAAAGCATCCTCGAAGCCCTGAGCGACGCTCCCGCCCCGGCTTCACCCCCCGCCTGACCCCACGGTGAAACCCATGCGTGCCCCACGGTCTCCCGCGCTGACGGGAGTCATCACCCTCTTCCTCGCCGGCTGCGTCAGCAGCGCCGGACTGCGACCCGTCGCGCATCCGCTGGCGGCAGACCATCTGGCGGCCACGCACAGTCTCGCCGGCGTGCCGTTGTCGTCGGCCGCTTGGCCACGAGCGGACTGGTGGACGACTTTCGCCGATCCCGAACTGGATCGGCTGGTGCAGCAGGCGCTGGCCGGCAATCCCACCCTGGCCGCGGCCGATGCGCGGGTACGTCTGGCACAGGCGCAGGCCGGCGAAGCCGACGCCGCCCGCGCGCCGCAGATCGGCGCCGGCGTCTCGTCCTCGGGCATCCGCATCCCGAGCACGGTGATCCCGCGCCCCTACGGCGGCCACTACAGCGCGCTCGATCGCATCGGCCTCAATTTCAGCTACACCTTCGACCTGTGGGGCGGACAGCGCGCCGCCTGGGAAGCCGTCGTCGACCGCAGCCACGCCGCGGAGGTGGATGCCGCGGCGGCGCGCCTGACCCTGGCCGCCGATGTCGCCCGTGCCTACGCCACCCTCGGCGCGGCCGAGCGCACGCAGGCCATCGCCGACTCCGAATTGCAGCGTGCCACGCATGTGCTGCGGCTGACCCGCCAGCGCGTCGGCGCCGGCATCGACAACCGCCTCGACCTCGATCAGGCCGCCGCGGCGGTCGCCGCGGCCGCGGCCGACCTCGCCGCGCAACAGCGCAGCGTGGCGCTGGCGCGGGTCGCGCTGGCCGCGCTGCTCGGCCAGGGTCCGGACGCCACGCTCGCGCTCACCGCGCGCCCGCTGCCGCCTGCGGCGCTGGCGCTGCCGGCCGATCTGCCGGCCG
>JAJYMF010000213.1 GCA_021787175.1 Pseudomonadota bacterium
CTGCACTCCTTGAGCGCAATCCACGGTACTGCGGAGGCAGGCCTCTCGGGCCCGCGCGGCGACCATGTTGTCTACTCAGCGCATCGATTGAACGCAACTTGGTATGTGTCGCCGTTCAGGCGCGGCGCGGCAGAGTGCGCCGGTCCCGATCCCGGAGTCGCACCATGCCCCGTATCCCGTTGCCTGCCCTGGTCGCCGTCAGCCTGATGGCACTCGCAGCCTCCGGCCTGCGCCCCGCGGGTGCTGCCGAGCTGAAGCCGGTCAGCGCTGAATACCGCGTGCTGCGCAACGGCGACGCCCTCGGCACCGCGACCATGCGCCTCGAACCGGGCGCCGACGGCGACTGGCAGTTCAGCACCGAAACCCGCGGCAGCGCGGGACTGGCCGCCCTGCTCGGCCTCAAGGTGCGCACCGATTCGCGCTTTCGCCTGATCGACGGTCAGCCGGAAAGCCTCGACTACCGTTACGCGCTGAAAAGCGGGATCAAGGACAACAGCAACAGCCTGAGCTTCGACTGGACGACGCGGCAGGCGCGCTACCAGGACCGCAAGGGCAGCCACACGTTCGCGCTCGACGGCCGTGCGCTCGACCGCAACGTGACGACGCTGGCGCTGGGCATGGCAGTGGCCGATGGCGCCCACGGCACCCTGGTGCTGCCGGTGGCGCTGCGCGACCACATCTCGCAGCAGCATTACGCCATCGGCGCGCGCGCGCCGCTGGGGGTGCCGGCGGGCACCTATCAGGCGATCAAGGTCGAGCGCAGCGACGCCGACAACGGCATCCGCGCCTGGTACGCGCCGCCGCTGCTGCTGCCGGTCAAGTTCGAGCAGCGCGACGACAAGGGCGACGTCACCGTGATGGAGCTGGCGCGCGCGCCCGCGGGTTGACGTTGGCCCGCGGCGAGCCCACGAGCGCGTCAGCCTGCGCGCGATCGCGGAACGCCTGAGCGTCTCTCGCACCATGGCACTACGGTGTGCGTGACACTCAGGCGCAGCCGCATCCACAGTTACGATTTTTTCCTAGGGCTTTTTCCTAGGCTCTGTAGGCATCGGCTGACATTCCAGGCATCGTATCGAACTCGTAAGCGCAAAGCGGTAGCGCAGGCCTCGACCCACGCGTAGCGTCCCCCCGTCGCATTTCGCCGGGGGGCGGAGAGGGACGACGATGGGGACAGGGACGACGAGCACGGACGCGGGCCTCTTCCGCCTCGAGGCCTTGCAGGCCAAGCAGGACGCGTGGTTGGGGGACATCCATCTCGCGACGCCGCCACGCCGTTGGCTCGTGGTCTCGGTCGCGCTGGCGCTGACCGCTTCAATCCTCGCGTTCCTGTTCTTCGGCCACTACACCCGCCGTGCCACCGTGCCGGGGACCCTGGTGCCGACCTCCGGCCTGCTCAACGTCACCGCCTTGCACGGCGGCGTGGTCCGTGCGATAGACGTCCATCTGGGCGACGTCGTGCAACGCGGTGCGCCGCTGCTGGAGATCGACAGCGATCTCGACAGCAAGGCCCTGGGTTCGACCGATGCGGTGGTCAGCGCCCAGCTCGATGCGCAGCGGCTGAAGCTCGAGGCCGACCTCACCGATCAGGCGGGATTGCTCGAAGACCAGACCGACGCCCTGCGCACCCGCGTCGCCGCGCTGCGCAGCCAGCGCACGCAGGTGACGGGCCAGATCGCGCTGGAGCAGCAGTCGGTACAGAGTCTCGACACTCTGTTGCACAAGATCGAGCCCCTGGGTGCGAAAGGCTACGTCTCGGCGTTGGAGATCCAGCAGCAGAAGCTCGCCGATCTCAACGCCCAGGCCCAGCTCAAGGCGCTGACCGGACAGCAGGTCGCGCTCACGCAACAGATCGCGGATGCCGAACAGCAGCTCGCCCAACTGCCGCTGCAGGCGGCGACCCAGCGCCACGCCACCCAGAACCAGCTGGCTCAGATTGCCACCGCGCTGGCCCAGAACGAGGCGGCACGAGCGCTGGTGCTGCACTCCCCAGAGAGCGGTGTGGTCTCGTCGTTGGTAGTCAAGACTGGCCAGTCGGTGGCCACTGGCCAGGCCCTGATGAGCGTGGTGCCGCAGGGCGCCCGTCTCGAGGCGCAGCTGCTGGTGCCAAGTCCTTCCGTGGGTTTCATGCATCGCGGTGAGCGGGTGCTGCTGCGCTACCAGGCGTTTCCGTACCAGAAGTTCGGCCTGCACGCCGGGCGTGTCATCCAGGTCTCGCGCAGCGCCTTGGGACCGGCCGACGCTGCCGCCTTGCTCGGCCAGCCCACCAAGCAGCCGTTCTACCGGGTGCTGGTGGCGCTCGATCACCAGCAGGTCGATGCCTATGGGCGCCGTGAACTGCTGCGCCCGGGCATGACTTTCACCGCCGACGTCCTGCTGGAGCGCCGGCGTCTGATCGATTGGATCTTCGAGCCGCTGCTGGGCATGAAACGGCGACTGGACGCGGAGGGCAAGCCGTGAGTCCGGCGCCCCGATCCGCTTCGCTCGCCGCGGCCGCCGAAGTGACCGCGCCACCCCCGCGCCGCCGTATTGAACCCGAGCGTCGAGTCCTGAATTTCGGTCTCGGCCGCCACCTGCCGATGGTGCTGCAGAGCGAGGCCGCCGAGTGCGGCCTGGCCTGCCTGGCGATGATCGCGACCTATCACGGTTTCGAGACCGATCTCGCCGCCCTGCGCCGGCGCTTCTCGCTCTCGCTCAAGGGCGCCACGCTGACCCGCCTGATCGAGATGGCTCAGGCGCTGGGCCTGCAGGGCCGGCCCCTGCGTCTGGAGATCGAGGAACTCGATCAGCTCAAGCGCCCCTGCATCCTGCACTGGGGGCTCAACCACTTCGTCGTCCTGCGCAGCGTCCGCGCGGGCAAGGTCATCATTCACGACCCGGCGCAGGGCGAGCGCACGCTGACGCTGGACGAGGTCAGCCGTCAGTTCACCGGCGTCGCCCTGGAGCTCAGTCCGCGACCGGACTTCCGCAAGGCCAAGGACGTCGATCCCTTCTCCTGGCGCGCCTTGACCGGGAGCATCCGCGGCCTCAAGGCCGCCTGGGCGAGGTCTTGGTCCTCGCCCTGCTGCTGGAAATCCTGGCGCTGCTCTCGCCGCTGTTCACGCAGACGATCCTCGATCAGGTGCTGGCCGACGCCGACCATGATCTGCTGACCGTGCTGGGGATCGGCTTCGTGCTGATGCTGCTGACCCAGGCGGCGATCAGCGCCCTGCGCAGCTGGACCGTGATCCGGTTTGGCACCAGCCTCAATCTCGCCTGGACCGGCAACGTCTTCAGCCACCTGCTGCGCCTGCCCGAGGAGTACTTCGGCAAGCGCCATCTGGGCGACATCGTCTCGCGCTTCAGTGCCGTCCACGCCATCCAGCACACGCTGACCACGCGGGTGGTCGAGGTGCTGCTCGATGGCCTGATGGTCTCGCTGACCTTGATCGTGATGCTGATCTACAGCGTCAAGCTGACCCTGATCGTGCTGGGTGCCTTCGCCCTCTATGCCCTCATCCGCTGGCTGTCCTACCGGGCGCAGTTCGAGGCCACCAGCGGGCAGGTGATCTCCTCGGCCAAACAGCAGTCGCGGTTTCTGGAGGCCGTGCGCGGATCGACCACCATTCGTCTGCACAACCAGTCCGCCGCGCAGGCCGCGCGCTACATGAACGCCACCACCGACACTCTGAACCGGGGTCTGGTGGTGCAGCGCCTCAACCTGATCTTCGGCTCCTGCAACACCCTGATCTTCGGGCTGGAGAACATCGCGGTGCTGTGGGTGGGCGCCCTGATGGCGCTGGGCGGAACCTTCAGCGCCGGCATGCTGATCGCCTACACCATGTACAGCGGCATGTTCACCAGCCGGGCCGGCAGCCTGATCGACTACGCGGTGCAGGTGAAGATGCTGCGCTTGCAGGGTCAGCGCCTGGCCGACATCGTGCTGACGCCGCCCGAACGCTACATCGAGACGAACTATGCAGGTCCGGCACCGGAGCCGAGTCTCGAGGTCCGCAACCTCGGCTTCCGCTATGCCGAGGGCGAGGCCTGGGTGCTCAAGGACCTGAGCTTCCGGATCGCCGCCGGGGAATCGGTCGCCATCGTCGGTCCTTCCGGCGCCGGCAAGACCACGCTGGGCAAGCTGTTGCTGGGCCTGCTGGAGCCGCAAGAGGGCACGATCCGCATCGGCGGCATCGATCTCAAGCGCCTGGGCAAGCGCGTCTATCGCGAGATGGTCGGTGCCGTGCTGCAGGACGACACCCTGCTGGCCGGCTCGATCGCCGACAACATCGGCTTCTTCGATCCCGAGGCCACGCCGCTGCGCATCGAGGCGGCGGCCCGGCTCGCCCACATCCACGACGACATCGTCGCCATTCCGATGGGCTATCACAGCCTGGTCGGCGACATGGGCTCGACCCTGTCCGGCGGCCAGCGCCAGCGCCTGATCCTCGCGCGTGCGCTGTACCGGCGCCCGAAGATCCTGCTGCTGGACGAGGCGACCAGCCACCTCGACATCGCCACCGAGCGCGCGGTGAATGCCGCGATCCAGCGCCTGCAGATCACCCGCATCGTGCTCGCGCACCGCGCCGAGACCATCGCCAGCGCCGATCGCGTGATCGACCTTGCAACCTTCAGGGAACGGACGCTGCAGGAGCAACGGACGGAGACGTAACGTGCCTGCCCGCCCTGGGGGCAGGCACATCATTGGAGGAAACGAAAATGCGTGAGTTAAGTCATCGCGAAAGACTGTTAGTGGGTGGTGGTTTGTCTACAGTAAATGTCACAGGCTGGTACCCGAGTCCAACGGAGGGCGGGCTCGTCTGTTTTTCAGGGACGTTGGGGCCTGCTGGAACGCCAGACATCTCGTACACCAATACCGGCTCGAAAAGTGTAAACGGTGGACCTAGCGGAGGCCCATCAAACATCTTGCAATGCCCAGTTGGCGACCAGATACACATGACACTAACTGTACAAGGGAGCAATGAAACATACGATGTAACCTGCACTCCATTATCGGCCACCCATAGCAGCGGCAGCAGCTTCTGGTCAGATCTCGAGAAAGGTCTTGCGGCATACCAAGCTGGCCAGTTAGCAAAATCTGCGGGGACATGGATCGTTGATAATTGGGAATTTATTTTCTAGACATTTCGGGCAAATAAGGCTGAGCCCATCCACATGCATGGGCTCAGCCAGTAGGAACGATACAATTATTATCACTCCTACTCTTCATTTCGATACCATGGAGCTGTGTCAAACCCATGAAAGTAAGAACCGGCCGTCACTTCTTAAAGGTAACTATGTATATCATTGCAGTCGCAACGTTTGCACTTGTGGCCGTCGCCGGGTCTTTATATGTGTTCAACATTTTATATGCACGTCTTCAAAAGAAGAAAGACAGGATTTATCAGCAGGTCATACCATTAAATATTAAGTCGAACAAGCCATATATAACATCGGTAGTCAATGGTACACCAATAAGCTTTGTACTGGATACGGGTTCATTTGATGTAGTCGTTAAAAACGATACGAGATACAATTTAAATGAGGATGAAATTAATTACGGAAAAATATTCAGTG
>JAJYMF010000229.1 GCA_021787175.1 Pseudomonadota bacterium
ATCGGCGAAAGCACCGGACTGTTGCGCAGCCAGGGCGCGTCGCACCGATTCGGCCGCGAACGCATCCTGTGCCTCGCGCGTGAATTGGTACTTGTCGGCGCAGTTTTCGCCGAACACGCCCATGGCTTTGCCGTCATAGGGGTTGGTCAGACCATCCCATGCCATGTGATCGACCAGCGTGCCATCGCCGTAGCGGATACCTGTGCGCGCCTGCACCAGGTGCGGGGCGTTGGTCATCGATTCCATGCCGCCGGCCACCACCACATCGGCGCTGCCGGCGCGCAGCAGATCATGCGCCAGCATGGCGGCCTTCATGCCCGAGCCGCAGACCTTGTTGATCGTGGTGCAGCCGGCGGCGGCGGACAGGCCGGCGGCTAGCGCCGCCTGGCGCGCCGGTGCCTGGCCCAGATTGGCCGGTAGCACGCAGCCCATGATCACCTCGGACACCTGGTCCGCGGCCAGCGTGCTCTGCGCCAACGCGGCACGGATGGCGGTTGCACCCAGGGTGGGCGCCGGCACGCCGGTGAACTGGCCGAGGAAGGAACCGATGGCGGTGCGCTTGGCACCGGCGATGACGATCTCCGACATGGTCACTCCAAACGGCGCGGGCGCCGCAGTGTAGAAAGACGCGATTATCGCGCCCCCTGCTGCGGCGCGGCAAACGGCTACGGGCGCGGCCTGTGCTGCGCCCCGGTATGTCAGCCGCGCCGGCGCCAGTGCCGGCGCCTGGCGGCCACCAGGTTGAGCGCGGCCAGTGCGGCTAGCGCCACCAGACCCAGGCCGCCGCCACCGCCGCCAGCGATGGCTTGCGGCGGGGCGCTGACTGTGAAAGTGACCGTACCGGAAGTGCCGCCGCCGGGCGCGGGATTGACCACGCTGACTGTGGCGCTGCCGCCATTCGCCAGGTCGCTGGCGGGCACGCTGGCGCTCAGGCTGCTGGCGGATACGTAGGTAGTGGCCAACGCCTGGCCGTTCCACTGCAGAGTCGACGCCGGTACGAAATTGCTGCCGGTGGCGTTGATCGTCACCCCGCCGGAGCCGCCCTGCGCGCTGGTCGGCGAGATCGAGCCCAGCACCGGCACCAGATAGTCCACCGCGAAGCTGGCGCTGCTGGCGCCGCCACCGGGCACGGGCGTGGTCACCGTGACCGTCGCGTTGCCGCCGCTGGCGAGGTCACTGGCCGGCACGGCGGCAGTCAGCACCGTGCTCGAAACATAGGTCGTCGACAGCGCGCTGTTGTTCCACTGCACAGTCGAAACCGGCTCGAAGCCGCTGCCATCGATGGTTAGAGTGAAGCCTGCCGCGCCCATCATGGCGGACGCCGGCGATAGCCCGCTGACGACGGGCGCCGGATAGGCCACGGTCAGGTTGGCCGCCGCCGACTGGCCGCCGCCGGGGATCGGATTGCTGACCAGGAAGCTGTGCGTGCCCAGTGTCGCCAGGGTCGTGGCGGGTACCGTGGCCTGCAATTGCGTCGAGGACTGGTAGGTCACCGCAAGCTGCGTGCCGTCCAGCGTGGCCGTGCTCTGCGGCACGAAGCCGCTGCCGTTGAGGGTGACGGTGGTGGCCGCCGAGCCCACCGGAATTTGGTTGGGGCTCAGCATGGTCAGCGTCGGCGTCGGGTTGTAGGCGGGCGAACCCAGCCAAGCGCCGCGGCCGTCGGTGGCGGCCAGCAACACCGGCTGGCTGGGGGTGCTAGTGTCGAACCAGCTCAGCTGGTTGACCGAGATGTTGGCTGGCCCCTGGCTGCTGGCATACCAGCTCTGGCCGCCGTCGATGCTGGTGTAGACGCCGGTCAGGCTGCCCGCGTAAAGGATCTGCGGATAGGCCGGATGGGTGACCAGCGAATAGACCGGGCCGGGCGGCAGCCCGCTGCCGATGCCGGTCCAGCTCGCTCCGGCGTCGCCGGTCACCCATACGTTGTCGTCGCTGCTGGTGGCTTTGAAGCCCAGGTAAGTGACGTAAACCGTGTTGGGCTGACCGGGAACGATCCAGAAACTCTCCACCGGCCGGCCGCCGGGCAGGGTGCCGCCGCCGCACTGCGTCCAGCTCGGGCTGCCGCCCAACGCATTGGTGGAGTGCCAGACCTCGCCGTCGTTGTAGCCGACCCAGACATCGCTGCCGTTGGCCGGATCGATGGCGATGGCGCTGACATAGTTGCTGTTGGCTGTGTTGGCCGGCATGCCGCTGCCGTTGACCGCCGTCCAGGTCGGATTAGCCGTCTGGATGTTGCTGCCCAGCCATAGTGATGCGCCGCCGGCGATCATCTGCGAGGCGCTGGCGCTGCCGTTGGGCACCAGCGCGAAGGGGGCGATGAAGTTGGCGTTCTGGCCGGCCGTGTCCGGCGGTTCGGTGTTGTACTGCTGCGCCGTGGAACCGGTGTCGGAATAGAACAGCGACAGGTTGGTGTACTCGCCGTACAGGTAATCGCCGTCGACCGGATCGACCTCGGTCTGGCCGCCGTCGCCACCGAAGATGGCGATCCAGTCATCCGGCTGCGGCGCGCCGCCATTGCTGTAACCCCGGTACAGCTGTGTTCCGTTGTCCTGCGCGCCGGCGGTGATCGGCGTGATCGGCGTGCCGCCCGTGGTGTTCTTGACCGCGGTAACGCCCTGGTGGCCGGAAATCGCGTAAAACTGAGTGTCGGCCAGGCCGCTGTTCTGCGCCAGCCAATTGCCCAGCGGCAGCTGCCGGTAGAAGCCGCCGTCGTTGCCCACATACAACGTGCCGCTCGATGCGCTGTACGCGAACGCATGCTGGTCGGCGTGCAGGTAGTTGCTGTTGGAATACGCCTCGCCGCTCATCGTCCAGGTGCTGCCGCCATCGGTCGAGCTGAAGATGTCGATGCCGCCGACCATGATCGTCGGCTGGGTGCCGCTGGCGTGCGGCTCGACCAGGATCACGTTGTCGTAGCCGCCCTGGCATTCCACTGGGCTGCCGCTGAAGGAGTTGTCGCATAGCGCGCCTACCGCGCTCTTGCTGAGCGCGTTGACGAAGGCGCCGGTGCCGGCCAGCAGGGTCCAGGTTTTGCCGCCGTTGGTGGAATGGAACACCTCGCCGCTGGGACTGCTGCCGTTGTTGTTGTCGACCAGCGCGTAGACCGACCCAGCCACGCTGGGATCGAAGGACAGCGCGGTGCGCGCGCCGGCGGTGCCGGGCAGGCCGGTGGCCGCGCTCCAGGTGGCGCCGGCGTCGGTGGAATACACCACGCCGCCGTTCTCGTTGTCGGCCACCGCGCTGTTGGGGTTGTTGGGATCGAACACCACATCGTCGCTGGCGTTGACGCCGCCGCCACTGGGCCACACCTGCGTCCAGCTGTTGCCGCCGTCGGTGCTGCGCGCGATGCCGCCCCAGGTCGAGGCCAGCGCCACGCCGCTGCTGTTGGTGGCGATGGACAGGATCACGCTCCAGAAGTCGGTGTTCGACTGCGGCGCGGTGTCGGCGACCGGGCTCCAGGTATTGCCGCCGTCGGTGGACAGAAACAGGCCGTCGCCGGGCTGGAACTCGTTGAACTCATCGCCCGTGCCCACCAGCAGGGTGCCGCCGGGCAACTGTGCAATGGCGCCGACCGCCAGCGATCCGGGGAATTCGCTGATCGCACCCCAGCTGCCGCCGCCGTCGCTGCTCTGCCAGAGACCGCCGCCGGCGGCGCCGACGATGAGATGCTGGGCATTGGCGGGGTCGATCCAGATGCTGTTGATGCGCCCGCCGACGTTGCCGGGCCCGATCTCGGTCCAGTTGATCACTGAGGGCGCGGCGCCGGCGCGCGTCACCGCGCCGCCCGGCGGCCGGGCGCGCGTTTGCACCTGCGCGCTCTTCAGCATGCGCGCACGGGCGCGCAGCGCGGCCTGGTATTGAGTGCCGGCGTATTGCCCAGAGGCCGTGGATAGTGCGCGCGCGGCGTAGGCCGCCAGCGCACGGTCGCGCGCCGAGGCATGTCGCGGCGCAGGGACCGTCGCGGCCGTGGCGGTCAGGCAGGTGATGACCAGCGTGGCCCACCAGAAAGCTCCCTTCATGACGATTCCCCTTGAATGACGACGGTGGTGTGGATCGGTGCGACAAGATCGTGGCCGCTGCTGTCCGTCACGCGCACGGCGATCGGATAGCGCCCGCCGTGGCGTGCGCCCAGCACCAGGCTGCACAGCGGAATCGCCGGCAGCGGATAGGGCGGGGCAGCAGCGTGCCGGACAGCAGGCGGCTGCAGTGGCGTGAAGCGGCACTCGGCGGGCTGCACCGACAGCGCGGCGCCCTGCCGGTCGACGAACACGATCACCTCGGCCAGCGCTTTGCGGGTGGTCAGATGGACGCTGACCGCCGAACTCAGTGCGCCGAGCGCGCGCACGTCGACGCGCGCGGATAGGCCGCTGCCGGCGAGCGGTGCAGAAGCTGTCGTCGTGGCGCCCGCAGGTATGTCGGATCTGGCAACCGTGCAGCCGTCCAGCATCAGGGCGGTGCAGATCAAGCCTGTGATCAGGGCCTTTTCCATGCCGCGCATCGCGCATGCGCTCCCCATTCCGTTGTCGCAATCACAGCGCGGGCGCGACGATCCTGCAAGTTACGATCGCGTAAGGCCGCCCTGCCTGCACGGCGGCGCGCGATGGCAGCGGCAGTGCCGTGCCGGCACGCTGCTCGCGTCCGGCGACGGCGCCGAAAGCCGGTCTCACGGGGGCGCGACGGCCGCGCCAGGGCGTTTACGCTCAGGACTTGCCATGGAACAGCTCACGGCCGATCAGCATGCGCCGTATCTCGTTGGTGCCGGCGCCGATGGTGTAGAGCTTGGCGTCGCGCAGAATGCGCCCGGCCGGGTAGTCGTTGATGTAGCCGTTGCCGCCCAGCGCCTGGATGGCTTCCAGCGCCACCTGTACGGCGTTTTCGCTGACCAGCAGCAGGCACGACGCCGGATCGATGCGCGAGCGCTGCCCGCCGTCGAACTGTTGCGCCACCATGTAGGCATAGCCGCGGCTGGACTGCAGCGCGGTATACATGTCGGCGATCTTGGCCTGCATCAACTCGAAGGTGCCGATCGGCGCGCCGAACTGCTTGCGCTCGCGCACGTAGGGCAGGGTCAGGTCCAGCGCCGCCTGCATCAGGCCGATGGGTCCGCCGGAGAGCACCAGACGTTCGCTGTCCAGCCCGCTCATCAGCACGCGCACGCCTTCGTTGACCTCGCCGACGCGGTTGGCGTCGGGAATGGCGCAGTTCTCGAATACCAGCTCGCAGGTGTTGGAACCGCGCATGCCCAGCTTGTCCAGCTTCTGCGCGATCGAGAACCCCGGCATGCCCTTCTCGACGATGAAGGCGGTCATGCTGCGGCTGCCGGCCTCGCGCCCGCTGGTGCGCATGTACACCAGCAGCACGTCGGCGTTGGGGCCGTTGGTGATCCACATCTTCGAGCCGTTGGCGATCCAGTGGTCACCTCTGCGCTCGGCGCGGCAAGCCATGGAGCCGACCACGTCGGAGCCCGATCCGGGCTCGCTCATGGCCAGCGCGCCCACCCATTCGCCGCTGCACAGCCTGGGCAGGTAGCGGGTTTTCTGTTCAGATCGGA
>JAJYMF010000450.1 GCA_021787175.1 Pseudomonadota bacterium
CCGTGGCCGCCTCGACGACAGTCCGCGCTGCGGCGGCGCCAGCCACCAGCGTCGCCGCCGCAGCATCGGCGCCCGCCGCGGCCGGCAGCGCCAGCGCCAGCAAGCCGGTCGTGGCCAAGCCGGCGGTGCCCAAGCCGGCGCCGATGCCGGAAGCCATCGAACCGACACCGTGGTATCTGCAGACCTGGGCTCTGGGCGGCGGCGGACTGATCGTGCTGCTGCTGATCCTGCTGGGTCTGCGCAGTCGCCGCGGCAAATCGGCGACCGCGTCCGCAGCGATGCCGGCGAGCTCGATCGCCGACCAATTCGGCGACGGCCCCTTCGGCGCCCACGCCGATTCCGATTCCGAATCCGCGCACGAAGGCGATGCCGAGGTCGCCTCGCTGCGCGCGCAGATGGCCGAGTATCCGGGCGATGCCGGCCTGCATCTGGAGCTGGTCAGCCTGTATTACGCCCGCCGCGATGTGGCCGGCTTTGAGGCCGCCGCCGAATCGATGCATGCCGAAGTCGATCCTGCCTCGACCGAGTGGCAGGCCGTGGAGGCGATGGGCGAGGAGCTCAGCCCGCACCATCCGCTGTTTGCGCGTGCCTCGTCCGCAGCCGACGCGACGACGGCACACGCCGAGACTGCGCCCGACGCTGACGCCGGCCGTTATCCGCCGCCCGTGGCTCCCGGCTACAGCTTCGATTTCGATCTGTCGCCGCCGCACGCCGATATCGCCGCGCCGGGCATGCACGCGCCCGAACCGCCGCTGGCCGGCCATGATCTGCCCGACGGCCCGGAACTGCCGCCGCTGGATTTCGAGGACGAGGAAAGCCTGCGCCGCGCTGCTCGCGAAGATCTTCCTGCCGCCCCTGAAGCGCCGGCGTTCAGCGACGACCCGGTGGATACGAAGCTCGATCTGGCGCGCGCCTATCTCGACATGGGCGACCGTGACGGTGCCCGCGCCATGCTCGAGGAGGTGATTGCCGAAGGGAGCATGACGCAGAAGGACGAGGCGCACCGCTTGCTGGGCGAATTGGGATAAGAGCCGGGACCGGGAACCCGGGTCCCGGGTCCCGGAAAGAGCGCAGCGGACGCCGTCATTCGGGATCCAAGACCCGGCGCTTGAACGCCGGGACTCGGGAAAGGCCGAAGACTTCGAAGTGCGGCGCTCGTGCTGGTGTCACGGTTTCGCGATCTGTCTTTCAAGCTTTTGCCATCAATCTTTCGCTTTCTGTTCCGCGCTCCCGCTCGAGCGATTCTCGATTCTCCGCTCTGCCTCGGGTCCCGGTCCCCGGTCCCCGGTCCCGGCTCTTGACACCATTGCCGCCTCCCGATTTCCGGCTCAGCCCGCATGCGCATCGCCATCGGCATCGAATACGACGGCCGCGATTTTCTCGGCTGGCAGCGGCTCAGTCACGGACCCAGCGTGCAGGCGGCCATCGAGGCGGCACTGTCACGGGTTGCCGCGCATGCGGTCGAGATCAGCTGCGCCGGGCGCACGGATGCCGGCGTGCATGCGCGTTGCCAGGTGGCGCATTTCGACTCCGAGGCCCTGCGCACGCCGCGGGCGTGGACGCTGGGCGCCAACAGCCTGCTGCCGGCCAGCGTCGCGGTGCTGTGGGCGCAGCCGGTCGCTCCCGATTTCCACGCCCGCCACAGCGCGCGCGCGCGCCGCTATCGCTACCGCATCCTCAACCGCGCGGTGCGGCCGGCGCTGGAGGCCGGGCGCGTGACCTGGGAACGCAGGCCGCTGGACGCCGAAGCCATGAACGTCGCCGCGCAGACCCTGCTCGGACGTCAGGACTTCACCGCCTTCCGCGCGATTTCCTGCCAGGCGCCCAGCGCCGTCCGCGAGGTGCGCGAGGTGACCGTGCGCCGTGACGGCGAGTACATCGACATCGAGATCGAGGCCAACGCCTTTCTCCACCACATGGTGCGCAACATCGTCGGTTCGCTGCTGCCGGTAGGCCGCGGCGAGCAGCCGCCCGGGTGGGTGGCGGCATTGCTGGCGGGACGCAATCGCGACGCCGCCGGGCCGACCGCGCCGCCCGACGGTCTCACCTTTCTTGGACCCCGCTATCCGGCACAATGGGGCCTTCCTGCAGAGATCTGCCTGTGACCGAACCGCTGCGACTGCGCATCAAGTGCTGCGGCATCACCCGCGCCGACGACGCGCTGCGCGCCGCCGCGCTGGGTGCCGACGCCATCGGCCTGGTGTTCACCCGGCGCAGCCCGCGCTTCATCGAACCGGCGCTCGCCGCGACCATCCGCGCGGCGTTGCCGCCATTCGTCGCGGCGGTGGCACTGTTCATGGACGACGAGCCCGGCTGGGTGCGCGAGGTCACGGACGTGGTGCAGCCGGACCTGCTGCAGTTCCACGGTGTCGAGACGGCCGAATTCTGTGCGGCGTTCGACCGCCGCTAGCTCAAGGCGATCGCGATGGCTGACGATGGAAAGGTTGCGGCGGCGATGGCGGCGCATCCGCGCGCGGCCGGCTTCCTGCTGGACGGCCACGCGACCGGCGCGATGGGCGGTCAGGGCCGGCCCTTCGACTGGGCGCGGATACCGCCCGCGCTCGGGCGCCCCTGGCTTCTGGCCGGCGGTCTCGGCGCGGACAATGTGGCCGCGGCGATTCGCGCCGCGCGCCCGTTCGGCGTCGACGTGTCCAGCGGCATCGAAAGCGCGCCGGGCATCAAGGACACCGTGCGCATGGCGGATTTCATCGCCGCCGTGCGCGCTGTCGAACACGAATTCGCCGCGACCGCCGTGCCGCACCTCAATCTCAACCCGCGTCGCCTGGCCTGAGGCCGGGCGACGCAGCAAGCATCGGAGCCGAGATCATGGCCGCCCAGCCCGAACACGCCGCCATCGACTACCACGCATGGCCGGATGCGCGAGGCCGCTTCGGCGCCTACGGCGGCAGCTACGTCGCCGAGACCCTGATGGCGCCGCTGGCCGAGCTGACCGCGGCCTACATCGCCGCGCGCGGGGACGCCGCGTTCCAGGCCGAGTTCGAGCGCGACCTCAGGCACTACGTCGGTCGGCCCAGCCCGATCTACCACGCCGAACGCTTGTCGAACGACGTCGGCGGCGCGCAGATCCTGTTCAAGCGCGAGGACCTCAACCATACCGGCGCGCACAAGATCAACAACACCGTCGGTCAGGCGCTGGTGGCGCGACGCATGGGCAAGCGCCGCATCATCGCCGAGACCGGCGCCGGCCAGCACGGCGTGGCCACGGCCACGGTGTGCGCGCGCATGGGCATGGAATGCGTCGTCTACATGGGCGAGACCGACATCGTGCGCCAGGCGATCAACGTCTTCCGCATGAAGCTGCTGGGTGCGACGGTGGTGCCGGTGACCTCGGGTTCGAAGACGCTCAAGGACGCGCTCAACGAAGCGTTGCGCGACTGGGTCACCCACGTCCACGACACCTTCTACATCATCGGCACCGTGGCCGGCCCCCACCCGTACCCGATGATGGTGCGCGATTTCAGCGCCGTGGTCGGTCGCGAGGCGCGCGCACAGATGCTGGCCGAATACGGACGCCTGCCCGACGTGATCACCGCCTGCGTCGGCGGCGGCTCCAACGCGATTGGGATGTTCCATGCCTTCCTCAACGACCGCGCCGTGCGCATCGTCGGCGCCGAGGCGGCGGGCGAGGGCATCGCCACGGGACATCACGCCGCTTCGCTGGCGGCCGGCCGGCCGGGCGTGCTGCACGGCAACCGCACCTACGTGCTCTGCGACGACGACGGCCAGATCACCGAGACGCACTCGATCTCGGCCGGCCTCGACTACCCCGGCGTCGGGCCGGAACACGCGTTCCTCAAGGACACCGGCCGCGCCGAGTACGTCGGCATCACCGACGACGAGGCGATGGCGGCGTTCCACCGCCTGGCGCGCAGCGAGGGCATTCTCGCCGCACTCGAATCCGCGCACGCCGTCGCGCAGGCGATCAAGCTGGCGCGCGAGCTGCCGCGCGACGCGCTGGTGCTGTGCAACCTCTCCGGGCGCGGCGACAAGGATGTGCAGACCATTGCCGCCCGCGAAGGCATTACGCTTTGAGGCCGGGAGACGGGAGACGGGACTCGGGACTCGGGAAAAGCACAGAGAGCGCGAGGTGTGAGGCGTGTACGTGTGAGCGGGCAAACAACCGGCTGTCATCCTGAGCGCAGCGAAGGATCTTTCAGACGAAAGCCACCGCATCCAAGAAGCCCATAGTCGAGTAGCCTGCGGTCAACGGAAAAAGGCCTGCAGAAGGCCTGCAGTTTGCTGTCTGAATCTTTAGCTTTCTCCCGAGTCCCGGCTCTTTCGTCCTGAGTCCTGAACGCATGAATCGAATCGACCAGCGTTTCGCCCAGCTCAAGGCCGCCGGCCGCACCGGCCTGATCCCGTTCGTCACCGCCGGCGATCCGCTGCCCGGCGCCACCGTGCCGCTGCTGCATGCGCTGGCGGATGCCGGTGCCGACCTGATCGAGATCGGCGTGCCGTTTTCCGATCCGATGGCCGACGGCCCGGTGATCCAGCACGCCAACGAACGCGCGTTGACGCGCGGCGTGGGCCTGGGGCAGATCCTCGGCTGGGTGCGCGAATTCCGCCGCGACGATGTCCGGACCCCGCTGGTGCTGATGGGCTACCTCAACCCGATCGAGATCTACGGGCACGCGCGTTTCGCCGCCGACGCGGTCGCGGCCGGCGTGGACGGCGTGCTGCTGGTCGACTGCCCGCTGGAAGAGGACGACACCGCGCAGGTGATCCGCGCCGCCGGGCTGCGGCAGATCCATCTCGCCGCGCCGACCACCGCGCCGGAGCGTCTGGATCAGCTGTGCCGGCGCGCCGAAGGGTTTCTCTATTACGTCAGCTTTGCCGGCATCACCGGCGCCCTGCGCCTGAGTACCGCGGACATCGCCCAGCGCGTCGCGGCGATCCGCGCCGCGTCGCGCGCGCCGGTCGCGGTCGGCTTCGGCGTGCGTGACGCCGACAGCGCGGTGGCGATCGCCGGCTACGCCGATGCGGTGGTGATCGGCAGCGCGCTGGTCGAACGGATCGCCGGCAGCGCGGATGCCGCCGAGACCTGCGCGCGGGCACGGGCGTTCCTGGCGCCGATCCGCGATGCGTTGAACGCACGCGCGGCGGCCTGAAGCACACGACGACACGCGCAGCGAGCGCGGAATCTGCACGGGAGAGGGCGACGATGAGCTGGTTGAACCGATTGCTGCCGGGTACCCGCGAGCGCAAACCGCGCGCGCCGGCCAAGGGCAAGGTGCCGGAGGGCGTGTGGGAGAAATGCGCCGGCTGCGGCTCGGCGCTGTACCGGCCCGAGCTGGAACGCAACCTGATGGTCTGCCCCAAGTGCGGCCATCACCATCCGGTCGGCGCGCGCGCGCGGCTGGCCGCGTTTCTCGACGAAGGCAGCGGCGAGGAACTCGACGCCGCGCTGGCACCGACCGATGCGCTGCACTTTCGCGACTCCAAGAAATACCGCGATCGCATCACCGTCGCGCAGAAGACGACCGGCGAGCAGGACGCGCTGGTGGTGATGCGCGGCCTG
>JAJYMF010000186.1 GCA_021787175.1 Pseudomonadota bacterium
CTGCCATTCGGGAGGGTGCGCCTTACGACAACGACAACTACAGCTGGTTTGCCTCTCGATTTTCGCGATTTCTATATGTTGATCGCATTGTTGTCGGGGCTAAATTTGCAGGTCACCGAATCGGCAGTGCGTTGTATGACGGCCTGTTTCAGTACGCGCACGATCGTGGTGCCGAAGTCATCACGTGTGAGTACAACATAGATCCACCCAACCCGGCATCCCGTGCGTTTCATGATAAATTCGGATTTAAGGAGCTTGGAACGCAGTGGGTCGCAAACGGCACCAAGAAGGTCTCGCTGCAGGCCGCAAAGACCCGGCGTCCCCTTGATTCGGAGTAGCACGCGCGTTCAGAACCCGCAGCTGATCAGCGCAGCAGAACCAACGCCACCGTGCCCAGCGCGATGCAGTAGTACGCGAACGGATTCAGCGCCGCGGTCTCGTGGCGGCGGAAGTAGCGCATCAGGAACGCGGTGCTGAGGAATGCCGCCACGCCCGCCACCGCGCCGGCCAGCAGGATCAGCCCCAGCGGCGCGGCATGCGCTGCGGCGTGGGCGTGCAGCAGTTTGGGGATCTCCAGCACCGCGGCGCCGGTGATCACCGGCGCGCCCAGCAGAAACGAGAATCGCGCCGCCTGCGCGTGATTCAGTCCCAGCCGCAGCCCGCCGACCATCGTCGCGCCCGAGCGCGACAGGCCGGGAATGAAGGCCAGGCACTGCCAGAGGCCGATGATCAGCGCATCGCGCCAGCGCAGGCCGTCCAAGCGTTCGCCGGCCGCCGCCAGCACCGCACCGCGCCGGCGCAGCCGCTCGCCGACCAGCAGCAGGCCGCCGTTGACGATCAGGAACAGCGCCGCCACCCACGGATCGGCGAACAGCGCGCGCAGCGGCTTTTCCAGCACGAAGCCGACCGCGATCGCCGGCAGCGTGCCCAGCACCAGCAGGCCGGCGAGACGGCGATAGTTTTCGGCATCGCCCGCGCGCGGGCCGCGCACCAGGCCCCAGGCGATGCCCAGCCATTCGCGCCAGAAATACAGCAGCAGGGCCGCCAGCGTGCCCACGTGCAGCACCACCAGAAACGGCAGGAAACCCGGCGCGTGCTGGTCGACGCCCAGATGCAGCAGCGCCGGCAGCACCACCGCATGGCCCAGGCTGCTGACCGGGAACAGCTCGGTCAGACCTTGCAGCAGCGCGATCAGCAGGATGTTGAACAGCGTCATGAGGGGTCCCTCGTGGGCGGCGCCGTGATGGTAAGCGACGCGGCGCCTGCGGCGGTCTTGCCGATGAATCGTGATGCAGGAGTAAGCTCAAGCCGGTGCCCCCACGGGTCCCTATGATCAGCCCATGAGCAGCGTACGCATGTCGGAATCCATGCCTGCATGGCAGCGTGAGGCAGTGAGGGTCGTTGCCGTTGCAGGCTCCACGGACGCTGTTCTGGAGGAGACCCTCCATGCCGCGTGACAAAGATTTCCCGGAGCACAAGCCCGTCAAGGTCGACTGGAGCGATCCCGAGCTGCAGTCGCTCCTGAGCAAGACGGAGCACTGGCAGCTGGACAAGCGCCGCAGCTTCACGCCGCAGGAAGTGCGGATCCACTTGCGCTGGGACGCCGGCACTCCCAGACCCGCAAGGATCGTGGACAGGCACGAGGCGATGATCGTCCTGCAAACGCAGTTTCCGCTGCCGGCCGGCGAGCATGTTCGCGTGGACCGGCCGATCGGCGACCCCGGTGCGCCGCTCTGGGGCGTGGTCATTCAAAGCCGTCCGGGAACGCGCGCGGAAGACCTGGCCCAGGGCTCTCACCTGCACTGGCTGCGCCTCGCCGATGCCGACGATTGACCTAGGTACGACGTGCGCACCCCCCGCCATTCGGCACGGTGCGCGTGCCGTGCCGAGGCCGGCACGCCTGCTCCGGGGCGTGGCGGAGCCGCACCCGTCGCGCCCTTGCCGTGGGGACGTGGATCAAGGCGGACGCCCAGCGCCGCTATGCATGTATTTGGTGCAAAAATGCCTGCTGCCCGCACCGACATGACTCAAAGCGCATCACGATTGCCACCCTTCGAACCGCAAACGGCCTGATCCGACGAGCCCGCGTTCGCTGGCACGGCCCTTGCCTAGTCAGAGCACCCCTTACCCCTACCGGGAGCGTTCCATGTCCGCCGATCACGTCCTCAAGCTGATGGCCGAACACGCGGTCGAGTTCGTCGACCTGCGTTTTGCCGACATGCAGGGCAAGCAGCACCACGTCACCTTTCCCGCGCACGCCATCGACGCCGGCACCTTCGAGGACGGCAAGATGTTCGACGGCTCGTCGATCGCCGGCTGGAAGGGCATCAACGAATCGGACATGGTGCTGATGCCCGATCCGTCCACCGCCGTGCTCGACCCGTTCAGCGCGCACAAGCAGCTGATCCTCGGCTGCGACGTGCTGGAGCCGAGCACCATGCAGGCCTACAGCCGCGATCCGCGCTCGATCGCCAAACGCGCCGAGGCGTTCCTCAAATCCACCGGCATCGCCGATACCGCCTACTTCGGTCCCGAACCGGAGTTCTTCATCTTCGATTCGGTGCGCTACGGCAACGACATGGGCAAGGTGTTCTACGAGATCGAGTCGGAAGAGGCGGCGTGGTCCTCGGGCAAGCGCTACGAGAGCGGCAATTCCGGCCAGCGCCCGGGCGTCAAGGGCGGCTATTTTCCGGTCAGCCCGGTGGACTCACTGGGCGACCTGCGCGCCGAGATGTGCACCCTGCTGGAACAGGCCGGCATCACGGTCGAGGTGCACCACCACGAGGTGGCCACGGCCGGCCAGTGCGAGATCGGCACGCGCTTCAACACCTTGGTGAAGAAGGCCGACGAACTGCTGCTGATGAAGTACATCATCAAGAACGCGGCGCACCAGAACGGCAAGACCGTCACCTTCATGCCCAAGCCGCTGGTCGGCGACAACGGCTCCGGCATGCACGTGCACCAGTCGCTGGCGAAGGACGGCAAGAACCTGTTCGCCGGCGATCTCTACGGCGGGCTGAGCCAGATCGCGCTGTGGTACATCGGCGGCATCTTCAAGCACGCGCGCGCGATCAACGCCTTCGCCAACTCCACCACCAACAGCTACAAACGCCTGGTGCCGGGCTTCGAGGCGCCGGTGATGCTGGCGTACTCGGCGCGCAACCGCTCGGCGAGCTGCCGCATCCCGTATGTGTCCAGCCCCAAGGGCCGGCGCATCGAGATCCGCTTCCCCGATCCGGTCAACTCCGGCTATCTGACCTTCACCGCGCTGATGATGGCCGGGCTGGACGGCATCCTGAACAAGATCGATCCGGGCGCGCCGTCCGACAAGGACCTCTACGACCTGCCGCCGGAGGAGGAGAAGAACATCCCGCAGGTGTGCTCCAGCCTCGACCAGGCGCTGGAGGCACTGGACAGGGATCGCGGCTTCCTCAAGGCCGGCGGCGTGTTCTCCGACGACTTCATCGACGGCTACATCGCGCTGAAGATGCAGGAAGTCACGCGCTTCCGCGCGGCGACGCACCCGATCGAATACCAGATGTACTACGCCATCTGAGGCGGCGAACGCCCGGGTTCAGGCGAAGGCCTCGGCAACGGGGCCTTCGCCGTTTCGGCGCGAGCCGGGCGGGGCGCGCAAGCCGGCCTGCGACACCGCGCCGCGAGTTTCCATACAAACCGTAAGTCTTGGGTGGCCGCCCGCTTGATCGGGATCAAGGGCCGGCATGACCGATAACGTATCGTTAATCGTGAAAGTTTCGTTGTGCCGGCACCGCAACCGTGGGCCGGGGCACGAGCGATACGGATCCCAAAAAAAGCAGGAGGTGTCACATGTTCACTCGATGGTTGTCCCGGTCGCCGACGCTGCGAGCCACGCTGGCGATCGCCTTGCTGGCGGCGGTGGGGTATGTCCCGACCGCCTCGGCCGTACCCGCGTACGCGCGGCAAACCCACCAACCCTGCGTGGCCTGCCACATCGGCGGCTTCGGCCCGCAGCTCACCCCCTTCGGCCGCCTGTTCAAGCTCGGCGGCTACACCATGAAGGCGGGCAGCCAGTCCAACCTGCCGCTGTCGGCGATGCTGGTCGAGTCCTACACCCATACCGCCACCAGCCAGCCCTCGCCGCCGGCCAGCGGCTTCAACAACAACAACAACCTCGAGATGCAGCAGGCCTCGATCTTCGTCGCCGGCCGGCTGTCCGACCACATCGGCATGTTCGGCCAGGCCACGTACTCCGAGAACGGCGGTCAGCTCGGCTGGGACAATACCGAGGTGCGCTACGCGCGGACCTCGATGTGGAACGGCCACACGCTGATGTGGGGCGTCACGGCCAACAACAATCCGACGCTGTCGGATGTATTCAACACCGCCCCGGCTTGGCAGTATCCGTACATGGCCGCTGACCTCGCCCCCGGTGCGCCGGCCGCGCCCGCGCTGGACGGTGCATTCGGTGGGCAGGTGATCGGCGTCACCGCCTATTCGCTGATCGACAATCACTGGTATGTCGAGGGTGGCGCCTATCGCTCGCTGTCGCCGGCGTTCCTCAGTGATATCAACGCCGGTTACGACGGGCGCATCAGTGGCCTCGCACCCTATGCCCGCTTGGCCTACACGTCCCCGGTCAAGGGCGGTGACTTCGAGATCGGCACGACGTTCTTCGACGCCCATCGCGGACTGGCCGGCACCGACGCTTTCGGTCGGCCCTATGCCATCGCCGGTCCCACGGACAACTTCCGTGATTTCGGCGTGGACGCCAGCTATCAGTTCCTCGGCACCGGCAAGCACATCTTCACCGCCAACGGGTCCTATATCCACGAGCAGCAAAGGCTGAACGCAACCTTCGCCAGCGGCGGATCGTCCAACCTCAGCAACAGCGTCAACGCGCTCAACCTCAACGGCTCGTACTGGTACGAGAACACCTGGGGCGCGACCATGGGCCTGTTCCGCAACACCGGGAGCGCCGATGCCATCCTGTATGGCAGCGTCAACGGCTCGCCCGACACCAACGGCGGCATCGTCGAACTCAACTGGAACCCCTTCGGCAAGGCCACCTCGTGGGACGAGCCATGGATCAACCTGCGCGTCGGCCTGCAGTACACCTTCTACTCGAAGTTCGAGGGTGCCAAGAACAACTACGACGGCGCAGGTACCAACGCCAGCGACAACAACACGACCTACCTCTATCTGTGGACGGCGTTCTGAGCGCAGCCTGAGTTTTCGGTGTGGCAATCGGGCCGCGGCGCAACAAGCCGCGGCCTTTTTTTGGGCGCAGCCGCTCCCGGCGGCACAGCGGATCACTCGCCGCGGCGACAAAGTCGTTGTCTTCATCACAGACCCTTCGCTGCGCTCAGGGTGACAAACCTCTTGTCATCCTGAGGGCAAAGCCCGAAGGATCTGGACAGCGACCGACGCCGGATGAACAGGCCATCGGCACCATGCATCCATGCGTCGCGCCCCGGCCACGCCATCCCTGGCGAGGCGTTCGTGGGCGCGAGAGCGCCCCCTCACCCTTCGCTGCGCTCAGGGTGACGAC
>JAJYMF010000198.1 GCA_021787175.1 Pseudomonadota bacterium
CCACCCGCGCATGGTCGGCGCAACCGGCTTGCTGCAAGCCCTTGACCACGGTGCCGAACAGGCTTGGCGGAATGGCCAGGTAGTGCAGCGGCCGCTGCGCCTTGCCCAGCACGTTGCGCAGATGCGCGAACGTGGCAGGGTCGTTGTAGTCGCCATCGACGTACTGCAGACAGGCCGAGAGTTTGGCGAACGCCGCCGGGTCGAACCTGCCGCCGCCGTCCTTCGCCGCCTGCGCCACGCTGTCGCGGGCACGCTGGCGCAGCCGCCTGACGGTCCAGCCGGAATGCGCAACGCCGATGATCGGCACCTGCAACCGGTCGCGCTGCATCATCGCCTGCAGCGCCGGGAAGATCTGCTTGTATGCCAGATCGCCGGTCGCACCGAAGAAAACGAGGGCATCCGAGCGGGGTGTCTTCATGGCGGCTCGTCCACTCCATCCTTGTCGAAAATCGCTGCCGCCGGTCCGGCAGCGAAGCATCCGATCCATCCGGCATCAGCGGCATCGCGTCGGCACGCCGTGACGCCCGCATTCGACCGGATCTACGTCCCGGGCCGGTGCCGGATCTCGACCCGATGCTCCAGACCATCGTCGATCAGCACGATGCTCCGCTGCTCCTGAACCCTGCCGTCGAGGCCGAGCGCGCCGTCGCCGTCGCAGTCGTCCGTCTGCAGCACGGTGATGCGGTAAACCGTCTCGCGATAGCGGTAGTCCAGCGTGAATGAACGCCAGTCGGCAGGCAGCACGGGCGCGATGTACAGGCGCTCGCCTTCCCGCCGCAGGCCCAGCAGCGACTCGACGATCAGCCGGTACATCCAGCCCGCCGAGCCGGTGTACCAGCTCCAGCCACCGCGCCCGATGTGCGGGGCCACGGCGTAGACATCGGCCGCCACCACGTAGGGTTCGATCTTGTAGATATCGATGTCTTCGGCGCTCTGGCCGTGGTTGACCGGGTTGATCAGGTGCAGCAGCTCCCACGCGCGCACGCCGTCGCCCAACTCGGCGAACGCCATCGCCGCCCAGATCGCCGCATGCGTGTACTGCCCGCCGTTCTCGCGCACGCCGGGCACATAGCCCTTGATGTAGCCGGGATCGAGTGCCGAGCGGTCGAACGGCGGGTCCAGCAATTGCACCAGCCCTGCTTCGCGGCGCACCAACCGCCGGTCGAGCGAGTCCATCGCCTGCCGCTGGCGTTCGGGCGCGGCTGCGCCCGAGAGCACCGACCAGCTTTGCGCGATCGAGTCGATCTGGCATGCGTCGTTGCCGGCGGAACCCAGCGGGGTGCCGTCGTCGAAATACGCGCGCCGGTACCAGGCGCCGTCCCAGCCGTGCTGCTCGATGCTGGCGCGCAGCGTGGCCGCCTCGGTCTCGCAGCGTGCGGCGAAAGCCGCGTCGTCATGCAGGCGTGCGATCGGAGCGAAGCGCAGCAGCACCTCGCACAGGAAGAAACCCAGCCAGACGCTCTCGCCGCGGCCCTGTTCGCCGACCCGGTTCATGCCGTCATTCCAGTCGCCGCTGCCGATCAGCGGCAGGCCATGGGCGCCGCGCGGCATGCTGCGTTCGATGGCACGCACGCAATGCCGATACAGCGTTTCGTGCAGCTCGGCGCGCGTCGGCAGGTCATAGTAGGCCTCCTCGTCGACGCCGACGGGCCGCCCCTGCAGATAGCCGGCGCTTTCGTCGAGCACCGACCGGTCGCCGGTGGTGAGCACGTAACGGCTGGTGGCCAGCGGCAGCCACAGGTAGTCGTCGGAACAGCGGGTGCGCACGCCGCGATCCTGCGGCGGATGCCACCAGTGCTGCACGTCGCCCTCGGAAAACTGATGGCCGGCGCACAGCAGCAGATGCTGGCGCGCGCTGTCGGGGGCGGCATGCAGCATCGCCATCGAATCCTGCAGCTGGTCGCGGAATCCGATGGCACCGCCGGACTGGTAGTAGCCGCTGCGCGCCCAGAAGCGGCAGGCGATGGTCTGGTACATCAGCCAGCCGTTGACCAGGACGTCGATGGCCGGGTCGGGTGTGCGCACCTGCACCGCGCCCAGGGTGCGGCGCCAGTTGGCGCGCACGGCCTTGAGCGCGGCGGCCGCGGTACCCAGTCCGCGGCAGCGCTGCACGAGCTCGCTTGCCGCCTTGGCGTCGCCGGCCATGCCCAGCCGGAAGATGATCTCGCGCTCGTCACCCTCGTCGAGGTCGAAGGCGATCTGGATGGCGGCGCAGGGATCCAGGCCCGCGCCCACCTGTCCCGACAGGCGCGCATTCGCCATCGCCGCCGGCGCGCGCAGGCTGCCGTTGCGGCCGATGAACTCCCGGCGGTCGCCGCTGATGCTGCGCGCGGGATGGTCGACGTCGAAGAACGCCACTCGCCCGCGGAACTCGATGTTGTAGGCATTGCGCGCGAACAGCGCGCCGGTGACCGGATCGGACTCGGTCACCACGTGCATCGCCGATTTGCCGCGCAGGTCGCCGAGCACCCATTCGACATAGCCGGTGGCGGACAGCCGGCGCGCACGCCCCGAGACATTGCGCACTCTGAGCACCGAGAACTTCACCGCGGCGTCCGGCGCCACGTAGACCCACAGCTCGCTGCGAATGCCGTCCTCGCTGTGCTCGAACACGCTGTAACCGAAGCCGTGCCGGGTGCGGTACGCGCCTTCGCCGCGGCGCGGCAGCGGCGCAGGCGACCAGTGGTGGCCGGTCTCCTCGTCGCGCAGATAGATCGCTTCGCCGCCGGCGTCGCCGACCGGGTCGTTCTGCCAGGGCGTCAGCCGGAATTCGTGCGCGTTCTCGCCCCAGGTGTAGGCACTGCCGCTTTCGGAAACGACCGTGCCGAACTGCGGATTGGCCAGCACGTTGACCCACGGTGCCGGCGTCGCCTGCCCGGCCTTCAGCGCGATGACGTACTCGCTGCCGTCCGCGCTGAAGCCGCCGTAGCCATTGCCCAGTTGCAAAGCGTCCGGTGCCGCATCGGCAAGGGCGCTGTCGGCATCCACCGGCCCGGCGATGCGGCCGCGCGTGGCAACGAAGGGCGCGGGCTGCGTCTGCGGCCGGCGGCGCCCGATCTGCTCGGCCAGGGTTCCGCGATTGTCGGCGAGGACCACGCGCGCGGCCGACTGCACCAGGATGCGGTCCTCGCCGGAGATCTGCTGCGCCGGACGCACGAAGATGCCGCCGGGGCGATCGATCAGGCTCGCTTCGACTCCCGATGCGATCAGGCCCATGATTAGATCCTGCAGCTGCTGGCGGTAGCCGGCGTGGTCCTCGTTCCAGATCACCAGATCGACCGTCAGCCCCTTGAGCCGCCAGTAGGCGTGCGCCTGCACCAGCTGGCGCACCAGCCCGATGTTGGCCGGGTCGGCGATGTGCAGCAGCACGATCGGCAGGTCGCCGGAGATGGCCTGCCCCCACAGGCCGGACTGCCCGCGCCGATTGGCCCTGAGGATGCCGGCCTCGGCACGCAGCGAGGCGTCGGCGTAGAGGATGGCCGCGGCCAGCTGCTCGTAGAGCTGCGCATCGGACTGGCTCGCATTGAGCTGCCGCAGCAGCACCTGGCTGTGCGTCCAGGCCAGGTCGAACACGCGATCGGCGAGATGCCGATCGCGGTATTTCTCGATCAGCTGCAGGCAGGCCTCGCGACTGTCGCCGACGCCGGTGACCATGTCCACCAGCGCCGACTGCTCCGGGTCGAGCGTGATGCGGCAGCGGATGGCGACGATCGGATCGAGCACGGAGCCCGCGCTGCCGGACAGGTTGCGGTGACTGTCGACGGCACTGCCCATCGCCGCCGGATTGGCCACGCTGCGGCCGCGGCCGATGAAGCGGGCGCGGTCGGTCTCGTAGGAGATCTCGTCGATGTCGGCATCGTGCACGGCCAGCAGGTGGCACATCCAGGGCACCGGCTCGCTGCCGGAACGCGGACGCCGCGTGCACACGATCGCCTGCAGCGGGCGCACCAGCTCGGTCTGCACGAACAGATTGCTGAACGCCGGATGCAGCGCATCGGCCAGCGCCGGGGCCAGCACCACCTCGGCATAGCTGGTGATCTCGATGGTGCGGCGCGCACGCCCGCGATTGGTGACGCGGATGCGGCGCAGCTCGATGTCGTCTTCCGGCGACACGACGATTTCGGTGTGCGCATCGAAATCGCGCTCGCGCACGCGGAACTCGGCCCGCGCGTCGGAAAAGATCGCCTCGTAGAGCTTCGGCTTCCTCAGGGTCGGCTGATGCGCCCCGGACCAGAACTCGCCGCTGGCGACATCGCGCAAGTAGCAGAAAACGCCCCAGTTGTCGCAGGTGATGTCCTCGCGCCAGCGGGTGACGGCCATCTCGCGGCAGCGGCTGTAACCGCCGCCCGCGCTGCTCACCATGACGTGGTAGCGGCCGTTGGACAGCAACTGCACGCTGGGCCGCGCCCGGTCCGGATCGGTCTGGATGCGCAGCCGCGTTTCGGCCGGGCGCGCCAGCGCATTCGGGGCATGGAAGTCCGTGGCGTGCCGATAGTCCGCAGCGGTCTTCGGTACCCGCTCCTGCAGCAGCAACAGCGTCGCCTGGAAGCTCGGATCGGACTCGAAGCGCCTCTGCATCGGCCGCTGCCGCAACACGTGATCCAGCGCCAGCAGGCTCATGCCCTGGTGATGCGCCATGAATGAGCGGATCACCGCCCCGCTCTGCCCGCGCGACAGGCGCGCCGGGGTGTAGTCGATCGCCTCGTACAGGCCGAAACGCCCCTGCAGGCCCGCCGCGGCAAGATGCTGCAGATTCGCGCAGGCGGCCTCGGGCGCCACCATCAAGGCCAGTGCCGAGGCATAGGGCGCCACCACGCGCTCCTCGCCGAGACCGCGCTTGAGGCCCAGTTCGGGAACGCCGAACGCCCGGTACTGATAATTGAAATGGGCGTCCTGCGTGTTGTAGCCGGATTCGGAAACGCCCCAGGGCAGGCCCAGCTGATGGCCGTACTCGATCTGCCTTGCCACCGCCGCCCGGCAGGTCTGATCGAGCAGCGTGCCCGCATAGCTCGGCATCACCAGCAGCGGCATCAGGTACTCGAACATCGAACCGGACCACGACAGCAGCACCGGCTCGCCACCCACGGTCGTCAGCAGCCGGCCCAGGGTGAACCAGCTCTCCTGCGGCAGTTGCTCCTGCGCGATCGCGACGAAACTGGTGAGCCGGGCTTCCGAAGCCAGCAGATCGTAGAAGCCCGTATCCAGCCGGCGCTCCTCCACGCTGTAGCCGATGGACAGCAGCTCGCGCTGCGTGTCGTAGAGAAAGCCGTATTCCATGACCGCCAGATCGCCGGCCTGCTGCGCGAGCTGCCCGCAGGCCGCGACGAGCCCGGCGGCATGGCGTTGCGCTTCGGCGACGGCGCCCGGCGCGGCCGCGCCGTCCGCCAGCTGGCGCAGCGTCGGCATGCCGGCCTGCCCGCCCGGCGCTCCGGCGGCGGGCGCGGTGGACAAGCGTTGCAGGAAGGCGCAGGCGTCGCCGCATTGTTCGCGCAGCGCCTGCAGCCAGAATCCGGCCTCGCCCGCCGATTCG
>JAJYMF010000414.1 GCA_021787175.1 Pseudomonadota bacterium
AAGCACCTGCAGCGGGCTCCGCCCCACCCTTCCCACCCTTGAGCCGGAAGTACTGGGCCCGGCTGTAGCCGGTCAGCAGGCATGCCTGCGTTGCATTGGGCGCGAGCTCGGCGATGCGCCGCTGGTGCTGCGCATAGACCGGCGCAAGCACATGAACAATGCCCTGGCAGATCTCGGGGAGCGTGCGGTGCTGAGGCGCTGCATAGTGCATCCGCCAGACCTGGACCCGCTGATCCGGCATCCGTTGCCGTGCGAGCAGCGCGGTCAGGTGATTGGCGACAACTGCAGAGTTGCCGTGTTGGTCCTCCCGCTCCACCACCGGCGGCGCCCAGGCGAGCGCCTGCAGCACCAGCGCTTTCGGGAGCTCGGCCATGAACGCGTGCGTCGCGGGGAGCGGCTGGGCCTTCACCGACCCGACACCCGTCCAGATGATCTCTGAGGCCCGGATGCGCTCGAAGCGTGGGCACAGCTTCCAGCGCAACCGCCGGGGTTCCAGAAGCTGCGGCGCCAGCGCCAGATCCTCGAGTAGCCGACGCGCGAGCTGATAGCTCAGCGCCACCAGCAACAGCGCGTTGCTGTGTCTTTTCGACCAGCGCGCTTCGCCTGCCTGGGACAGGAGACGATGGACTTGACCCACGACCAGTGGCCGCCCTCCCGACTTCAGCGGGGGGGCGATTTCCAGAAGCTGCCTTTGTCCGGGGCGGCCCGTTAGCACACGCGGTTCGGATTCAAGTGTGAGGCCGATCGACTCTGCCAAGTTGCCAGAGGAAATCGAGTAGTG
The DNA here is from genome assembly GCA_021787175.1 of Pseudomonadota bacterium. Lineage (GTDB taxonomy): Bacteria > Pseudomonadota > Gammaproteobacteria > Xanthomonadales > Rhodanobacteraceae > Metallibacterium. Next base: position 782 of record JAJYMF010000414.1, read on the forward strand.
AACACGTGGCTTCAATCCGGTGGTGCATCGCGCGCGGCAATGGGGGAACAGGATGTTTGCCAACCGCGAGGACACGCCCGGTGCTACGCAATGCAGATCAACTGGAAACGGCTGACGTGTCGGGAGAAAAGTCGACGTCGCTGCGCTGCGCTGCGGCTGGGCGTGTTTGCGCGCTCTCGTGTAGCCACTGAAGCTCGCAGCATAAAAATCCGTGTACGAACTTCTGAAGTGGGCTTCTCCGTCGCCGCAAGCCGTCGCGGACATTCAGCCTCATGGTGGACGCACTCTGCAATTGGGCCTGGACACGTTCACCTGCGATCACCTCCCGAACAATCGGAGCAGGTCCTCGATCACGCGCTCATTACGACGAGCAACCTTCAGTGCGTGCTCGTCGAACAACGTTGCGTAGCTATGCGAATCCATCGGATCCTGGACCAGTTGCTTGAGGCGCTTCTTCAGGTCACGAGTCCTGCATGTTGCTGATCGTCCCAGCGCGCGAAGCAGCATCGCCTCGACACAGGGGCGCGACAGCAGCAGATGGATGCAATGCTCCGTTGCTCTCCGCTGGACCTGGTCATTCCAATCGGTATTCGTGTCCAGAAGGGCCGCGACGGAATCGAAGGCTGCGTTCCGACTCTGTCTTATGGCTACATCAACGACATGCCTGGCACCTTTGCCGTGTGCGCAGAGGACTTTTACGTAGAGACCGCATCCACGCGGCGCACACAGGGATTTCATGTGCGTCAGAAAGGCGACTTCCGTTTCACCCTCCCCAACGAGAAGCAAGGTTTTGACAGTGCTGCGCCTATTCAGGGCTCGTCGGCTCATGGCGATCAGAGGTTGGGCACCGCGCCGAACGCGCCCGCCATGTACTTGGCGTAGAGGTTCACGTCCGAGCGGGCGTCGGCGATCCGATCGAGCCGGGTCGCGCTGCTCTCGCACTCGGCATTCTTCTCCACCAGCACGATGTGATACTTCTCGAGCAGGTTCAACACCTCTATCGCGTGGCTGGTAAACACCAATTGGGCGTTACGGGGGTTGGTCCTTGAGCTCGCGAACAGGTCGAGGATGGCGTTGATCATGTGGGGATGAAGATCGCTCTCGAATTCATCGATCACCGCCAGGCCGCCGGAGTGAAGAGCGGGCAGCAGCAAAGACAGCAGGGCGAACGCGCTCTTCGTGCCACTCGATTCCACATGGAACGGCAGCGCGAACGGATGACCGTGGCTCTTGTGGTGGCCAAACGGTATCCAGAGCTTCTGCTTCTGCTCCGGCTGAAGAGGATTTGTAGCCTCGAGCTCCTGAATGTGAATGCCCGACAGGCCGAGATCCCAACTGCACAGCAGGCGCTGTGCTTCATCGCGCAGAAGCTCATTGGCGTGGAAGAACTGCGCAGCCTGCAGGACCACCTGATCACTTGCCGGCATGCGACCCAGAACGTTCACGTTGCTGTAGATCTGCGCCGCGGCGAGGCGCATGGCCAGCGGGACGCCGTACTGTGCGGCCCACGAAATCATCGACACGTTCGGGCGAACGGCTTCAGCCTTCGCTGGGTCGAGGCCAAAGTCCTCTTGCTTCACTTTGTAGCCCTGCCGCGCTTCATCCCATTCGCGGATGAATACGTAGCGGAAGCGCTCGCCCTTGCGGTACAGCGCTTCGTGAAGCACCCGGCGCGGCGTGCAGCGCAAGGTGTAACGCCAAAGCTGACCATCAAGGTCTGCTGTGCACTCGAGTTCGATCGGCTCGGACAAGGCCGCCGCGTGCGGCTGAACGGGGATGTCAGCCTCGAGCGGCGCGCCGAACGAATCGCGCAGGAACCAAGCCAGGAAGGCCATCGGCTTGAGCAGCGCCGTCTTGCCCGCGCCGTTGGCACCGATCGCGCCTAGTACCTTGACGATTCGATGACCCGTCGAGCTGGACGCGATCCAGTCTGTTGCGGGCGCGCGCAGATTGACCTTGAGATCGACCTCGATCCGCTCGCGGAAGCTCTGGAAGTTTGTTACCGCGTAGCTGTGCAGCATGTTGGCACCATGGTGTATTTCGCACAGAAATATGTTCGAAAACGCCACTAGCATACAGCTACAGCGCACGCATCTGTAGCCATTCGCGCTGACCTCGACCACCCGCCTGTGTTGCGCAAAGACTGGCCCAGGGAATCCGAACAGCGTGAAGCGCCCGACGGTCGTTGAATGTGAGACTTCTACAATCTCATCCTATCAAGGTCAATCGGGGTAGATCGTTGTGTTCCGCTCTAGCGAGTTGCTCGCCTAGTGCCTGTTCATCATTTATTTACAACGATTTACGCCTATTTATCGCGGGTGATGCCGGCTCGAAACAACTACCCAGTTCGGATTATGAGCGACGAGCTGCCAGACTGCTCCACCCCGCAACAGAGTCGCCAAGTCTAGCGACGGGCCGTCACGGGCGCAAGCCCCTCAGGCCGCAAACGCGCGCAGGCACCAGTCGAACAGCGGTCCCCACAGCACGCCCAGCGCCAGCAGCGCCAGCGCATTGATCGACAGCACCCAGCGCAACGGCAGGTTGGCGCTGGCGGCGAGCACGCTGTCGGCGGCGGGTTTGTCGAAGTACATCACCTTGACCACGCGCAGGTAGTAGTAGAGGCCGATGATCGCGAACACCGCGCCGACCAGGGCCAGCCACAGCATGCCGGCGTTAATCGCCGCCTGCAGCACCAGCAGCTTGGCGAAGAATCCGAACAGCGGGGGCACGCCCGCCAGCGAGAACATGGTGATCGCCATCAGCCCGGCGAACCACGGCGAACGCTGGTTGAGGCCCTTGAGGTCGTCGATCTGGTCGGCTTCGAAGCCGGCGCGCGACAGCGCCAGGATGATGCCGAAGGCGGCGGTGGCCATCAGCGCGTAGGCGATCGCGTAGAACACCGCCACCGCATTGCCGAACGCGGTGCCGGCGGAAAGACCGAGGAAGAGATAGCCCATGTGGGCGATGGTCGAATAGGCCAGCATGCGCTTGAGGCTGGTCTGCACGATCGCCAGCAGGCTGCCGATCGCCAGCGACAGCACCGCCAGCACCGCCAGCATCGGCTGCCAGTCGCGCACCAGATCGGGCAGGCCGAGGTCGAGCAGGCGCAGCGCCATGCCGACCGCGGCCAGCTTGGGCGCCGAGCCGATGAACACCGTCACCGCCGTCGGCGAGCCGTCGTAGACGTCCGGCAGCCACATGTGGAACGGCGCCGCACCGAACTTGAAGGCGATGCCAACGATCAGGAACACCAGGCCGAACACCAGCAGACCGTGATGCGGGGTCAGCGGCACCATCATGCGGATGCCGGCGAGGTCGAGCGTGCCGGTGGCGCCGTAGATCATCGACATGCCGTACAGCAGCAGGCCCGAGGACAGCGCGCCGAGTACGAAATACTTGATCGCCGCCTCCGAGGACAGCGGCGAGTCGCGGTTGAGCGCGACCAGGGCGTAGGACGACAGCGTCAGCAGCTCGAGGCCGAGATAGACCATGATCAGACTGCCGGCGGAAACCAGCAGCATGATGCCGAGCAGCGCGAACAGCGTCAGGGTGTGAAACTCGCCGAAGGCGATGCGGCGATCCTCGAGGTAGGGCCGCGCCAGCAGGAACACGATGGCGGTGATGCCGATCGCCGCGAGCTTGAGGATCTCGGCCGGCGCATCGCGCAGATACATGCCGCCGAATGCGCTCGCCGTGCCCTGCAGCTGGCCGCTGAACACCAGCCATCCGGTCACCGCCAGCACCAGCAGGGACAGCCAGTGCACCGCCGCACGCTGGCGCGCGCCGATGAAGGCATCGAGCAGCAGCAGCACGCAGATCGCGCCGGTCAGGTACGCCTCGGGCAGCAGGGTCAGAATGTCGTTCAGATTCGGCATGGCGCGTCCTCAGACCTTGCTCTGCGCGAGCTTCTGCACCAGCTCGGTCACGGAAGCGTTCATCAGGTGGACCAGCGGCTCGGGCCACACGCCCAGCGCCAGCACCGCCAGCGCGAACGCGCCCAGCACGAAGGCTTCGCGCGCGTTGATGTCCTTCATCGCGGCGACCTGCGGGCGGGTCACCTCGCCCCAGACCACGCGCTTGACCAGCCACAGCGTGTAAGCGGCGCCGATGATCAGGGTGAAGGCAGCCACCAGCGCGATCCACGGATCGGCGGCGAAGCTGGACAGGATCACCATGAACTCGCCGACGAAGCCCGAGGTGCCGGGCAGCCCGGCATTGGCCATGCCGAAGAACACCATGAACACGGCGAACCACGGCATCACATTGACCAGTCCGCCGTAGTCCTTGATCTGGCGCGTGTGCAGGCGGTCGTACATCACGCCGATGCAGGTGAACATCGCGCCCGAGACGAAGCCGTGCGAGATCATCTGCACCATCGCGCCCTGCACGCCCATGCTCGCCATCACGCCGTCGGGGCTGCTGCGCAGCAGGGCGAAGACGATGAACAGACCGAGGGTGACAAAGCCCATGTGGGCAATCGACGAATACGCCACCAGCTTCTTCATGTCCTCCTGCACCAGCGCGACGTAGCCGATGTAGACCACCGCGACCAGTGACAGCGCGATCACCAGCCAGGCGTAGTGCGCCGAAGCGTCGGGCGCGATCGGCAGCGAGAAGCGGATGAACCCGTACCCGCCGATCTTCAGCATCACCGCCGCCAGCACCACCGAACCGCCGGTCGGCGCCTCGACGTGGGCATCCGGCAGCCAGGTGTGCACCGGCACCATCGGCACCTTGACCGCGAACGCC
>JAJYMF010000232.1 GCA_021787175.1 Pseudomonadota bacterium
AAAACCGCGTAGCCCGGATGCAGCGCAGCGGAATCCGGGAAGGATGCCGCATCGAGCCCCGGATTGCGCCCCCGTGGGGCTCCATCCGGGCCACCCATCGCGTCGATTGAACGCAACGTGGTATCAGAACTTGCGAAGCCATCTCGTCGCGCAGCCGATGGATTCGCAAGTTCTCAGCGCAGCTGGCGATAGACCGCGGGATCGAAAGCATCCACCTGCACCACCTCGTCACGCGCCGCGCGCGCTTCGTTGAGGCGCTCGTACTCGTCGCGGGTGATCACGCCGGCGACGAGACCCAGCTCGTCGAGCATGTCGCCGGGCGCACGCGGCAGTCGGCCCGCGCGCACGGCGTCGCGCAGCTTGGTTTCGACCGGCAGCGCGCGCACCGCCTTGGCCAGCGCGGCTTCCAGCGTGCCGAGGCCGGGTTCGTCCGCGGGCGGCACGAACACGTCATCGCTCAGCCAGGTACGCGCGGTGTGGTCCTCGAGGATCGCCCGCGCGACGCGCCGGGTAAGCCGGTCCGCCGGCGGACGGAAGCGCAGCCCGAGCGGAAACACCAGCGCGCGCGCCAGCCACGCCGCCGGCCGCGCCGGCAGGTTGTCGAGCACGCCGGCCAAGGCATCCTGGATGCGGACCAGGCTGGTTTCCAGCGACCAGCGGCACAGGTCCAGCCGCTCCGGATGCTGCGGCTCGTCGTGGTAGCGCTTCAGCGCCGCCGAGGCGATCACCATCCACGCCAGCGCGTCGGCCAGTCGGCCCGAGAGCATCTCGCGGCGCTTCAGCGCGCCGCCCAGGGTGCCCATCGCGAGATCCGAGGTGAACGCGAACGCCGCCGAGAAACGCGTCAGATGCTGCACGTAGCGCCGCGTTTCCGCAGCGCCCGCGGCGGATGCCAGACGGCTGCCGGTCAGCGCCAGCAGCAGCGCGCGCGCCGCGCAGGTGAAGACGAAACCGGCGTGGCCGAAGATCGCGCGGTCGAAGCGCGCGAGGTCGTTGCCTGACACCGCGGCGATCTCCTGCTGCACGAACGGATGGCAGCGGATCGCGCCCTGGCCGTAGACGATCATCGAGCGCGTCAGGATGTTGGCGCCCTCGACGGTGATCGCGATCGGCACCGCCATCCAGGCGCGCGACAGCGTGTTGCGCGGACCGCGCTGGATCGCCGCTCCGGCACGGATGTCCATGGCGTCGGCGATCACCCCGCGCATGGCGTCGGTGAGGTAGGCCTTGGCGATCGAGCCCAGCACCGCCGGTCGCTCGCCGGCGTCCAGTGCGCCGCAGGTGAGCGTGCGCGTGGCGGTCATCAGGTAGGTCATGCCGGCGATGCGCGCAAGCGGCTCCTCGATGCCCTCGAAGCGGCCGATCGGGGTGTCGAACTGCTCGCGCACGGTGGCGTAGGCGCCGACGATGCGGGTCGCCATCTGCGCCGCGCCCACGCTCAGCGCAGGCAGCGAGATCGAGCGCCCCGCGGCCAGCGACTCCATCAGCATGCGCCAGCCTTTGCCGATGCCGTCGACGCTGCCGATGATCGCGTCCAGCGGCGCCCACACGTCGCGGCCGACGATCGGGCCGTTCATGAACGGCACGCCCATCGGATCGTGGCGCTGGCCGATCTCGATGCCCGGCAGGTCGCGCGGAATCAGCGCGCAGGTGATGCCGAGGTCGCCGTCGCGGCGGTAACCGTCGCTGTCGCGCAGCGTCTCCGGCAGTTCGTCGGCCAGCAGCTTTTGCGGATCGCGCAGGCGGAAGGCCAGCCCGATCAGGGTCGCCACCGGTGCCAGGGTGATGTAGCGCTTGCGCCAGTTCAGGCGCATGCCCAGCACGCGCCGTCCGTCCACCGTGCGCGCCTCGACGACGCCCAGCGACTGCGTGGCGGCGGCGTCCGAGCCGGCCTCGGGGCCGGTCAGTGCGAAGCAGGGGATCTCCTCGCCGCGCGCCAGCCGCGGCAGATAGCGCTGCTTCTGCTCGGCGGTTCCGTAGTGCAGCAGCAGCTCGGCCGGGCCCAGCGAGTTGGGCACCATCACCGTCACCGCGGCGGTGACCGAGCGGCTGGCGATGCGGGTGACCACGCGCGAGTGGCCGATCTCGGAGAACCCCAGGCCGCCGAACTCGGGCGGAATGATCATGCCGAAGAAGCGCTCGCGCTTGAGAAACTCCCAGACCGCGGGTGGCAGATCGCGGTCCTGCTGGATCTGCCAGTCGTCGAGCAGGCGGCACAGCGCATCCACCGGGCCGTCGAGAAAGGCCTGTTCGCGCGCATCGAGCGGCCGGCATTCAAAGTCCAGCAGTCGCTGCCAGCGCGGACGCCCCGAGAACAGTTCGCCGTCCCACCACACGGTGCCGGCGTCGAGCGCGATGCGTTCGGTATCGCCCAGCCGCGGCAGCACCCGCGCCATCAGCCGCATCAGCGGCGGCGACAGCAGCGCGCGGCGCAGGGGCGTGCGTGCGCCGAGCAGCGCCAGCGCGGCGGCGAAGAGGCATACGCCGATGAACAGTCCGTGCGGCGCGGCGCCGGCCTGCGCCCAGGCGGCCAGCAACACCGTGGTCGCCAGCACCCAGGCCCACCAGACGCGGCCGAGGAACAGCAGCGCCAGCAGCAGCACCAAGGCCAGCACGATCGCCCCAACGGTCATCGGCAACCTCCCTGCGCAAGCAGCCACGCGGCATGGCCGCCCGCGCACCTTAGGCTAGACTGGCATCGGTTACCAAGTCGTCAATCGGCCGGTGCGGCGTCGCCGGCGCCGCATTCGCACAGCGCGGATGCACAGCCCGGTGCCTCCCATGAAGGACAAGCACGACATCGTCACCAACTGGCTGCCGCGCTACACCGGCGTCCCCGCCGACCAGCTCGGCCCGCACATCCTGCTGACCAACTTCGGCCTCTACGTCGAGCGCTTCGCCGAATGGCATGGCGTCGAGGTGCTGGGCCGCGACCGGCCGATGCCCAACGCCACGGCCGACGGCATCAGCATGATCAACTTCGGCATGGGCAGCCCCAACGCCGCCACGGTGATGGATCTGCTCAGCGCGATCGCGCCCAAGGCCTGCCTGTTCCTCGGCAAGTGCGGCGGACTCAAGCGCAAGAACCAGCTCGGCGACCTGGTGCTGCCGATCGCGGCGATTCGCGGCGAAGGCACCAGCAACGACTACCTGCCGCCGGAAGTACCGGCGCTGCCGGCATTCCAGCTGCAGCGCGGCGTGTCGACGATGATCCGCGACCTCGGCCACGACTACTGGACCGGCACCGTCTACACCACCAATCGCCGCGTCTGGGAACACGACGAGGCGTTCAAGGAAACCCTGCGCCGGACGCGCTGCATGGCGATCGACATGGAAACCGCCACCGTGTTCGCGGTCGGCTTCGCCAATCACATCCCGACCGGCGCGCTGCTGCTGGTGTCGGACCAGCCGATGATCCCCGAGGGCGTCAAGACCGAGGCCAGCGACCGCAAGGTGACCGGCGAGTTCGTCGACGCGCACATCCGCATCGGCATCGAGGCGCTGAAGCTGATCCGCCGCAACGGCAAGAGCGTCAAGCACCTGCGCTTCGAGGAAGAGCTCGACTGAGCACCTGCAAGGCAATCGCCGCGAACGGCCCGAGCCAAGGTTCCTCCGGACCCGCCCGGATCGGCGCGACGATGACGTGGCGGACGGGAATGCGAGGCGCACGTGCTCCAGTTGTCATCCCGAGACCGAAGGCCGAAGGATCCGGCCGCACGGCCTCACCCCAAGAACGACGTCTCCCTGCACGAAAGTGCCCTTCGCTGCGCTCAGGGTGACACCCAAAGCTAAAGACCACACGCTGCGCCAGGGTGACACCCAAAGCAAAGACCACACGTTGCGCCGGGGTGACTCCAGGAGCGCGGTTGCTGAGCGTTGCGAAGGCCCTGCACAACGACGCCGACCGGCCGCCACGCCCCGTCGGCGGATTGCGGCTCCCCGGCGAGTGCGCGCTGCGCCGCGCGATCCAGTCCCAGGCCAGCCACGTCACGCCCCAGTACGGAAAGATTCCGTACAGCGTGTCGCTGACCGAATGCGAACGCGCGTCCACGGCGATGAAGACCTGCACCGTGAACGCCAGCGCCGTCAGCGTGGGCAGCCAGCCGACCACCGAAACCGGTCGATGCAGCCAGCCCATCGGGACGAACCATCGCGCCGGCATGAAACATTCCCAAGCCGTACTCTTGCACAGGGGCTGACGTTCGCCGCGGGCGCAACGCGGCAACGGCGAGGGCCGGGCCGCGGCTATTTCGGGTTCTTGCGCGGGCGCTTCCAGCCCGTCACGGTGTACTGGCGCGCGCGTGCCACCGTCAGCTCGCCCGGCGGGGCATCGTGGGTGATCACCGAGCCGGCGCCGACGGTGGCGCCGGCGCCGATCGTCACCGGCGCCACCAGCGCGGCGTTGGAGCCGATGAAGGCGCCCTCGCCGATCTCGGTGCGGTGCTTGTTGGCGCCGTCGTAGTTGCAGGTGATGGTGCCGGCACCGACGTTGGCCTCGCGGCCGACGTCGGCGTCGCCGAGGTAGGCCAGATGGTTGGCCTGCGCGTGGGCCTGCAGGCGGCTGTTCTTGATCTCGACGAAGTTGCCGACGTGCACGCCCTCGTCCAGCTCGCTGCCGGGGCGCAGGCGCGCGAACGGCCCGACGCGGCAGGCGCCGTGCGTCACCACGCCCTCGAGGTCGCAGTGCGCGCGCACCTCGGTGCCGGCGGCGAGGCGCACGTCGCGCAGCCGGCAGAACGGGCCGATGCGCACGCCGTCGCCCAGCTCGATGTCGCCTTCGAGGATCACGTCGATGTCGATCTCGACGTCGCGCCCGGCCTGCACGCGGCCGCGCTGGTCGAAGCGCGCCGGGTCGGCCAGGCGCACGCCGGCCGCCATCAGCTCGGCGGCGCGGCGCAGGCGGTGGATGCGCTCGAGCTCGGCCAGCTGCGCCGGATCGTTGGCGCCCTGCGCCTCGCTGGTGTCGCGGGCCAGCACGCAGAACGCCGGCGCGCCGTCCTCGGCGGCCTGCTGGAACACGTCGGTCAGGTAGAACTCGCGCTGGCTGTTGCTGTCCGTCAGATTGGCCACCCAGACGCGCAACCGGCGCGCATCGGCGGCGACGATGCCGGTGTTGATCATGCGGATCAGGCGCTGGTCGGCGTCGGCGTCGCGCTCCTCGATGATCGTGCGCACCTGGCCGAGGCCGTCGCGCACGACGCGGCCGTAACCGGCCGGATCGGCCACTTCGGCCGCCAGCACCACCAGCGGCGCGTGCGCGTCGGTGAGCATGCGCAGGGTGACACTGCGCAACAGCGGCACGTCGCCGTACAGCACCAGCACGCGCGCATGCTCGGGGATCTGTTCCAGCGCCAGACGCACGGCGTGGCCGGTGCCGCGCTGCTCGGACTGGTGCACCCAGTTGAGCCCCGGCTCGGCCGCAAACACCGCGCGCACCGCCTCGCCGCGGTGGCCGTAGACCACATGGATGCGCACCGGATCGAGCATGCGCGCGGCCTCGATCACGTGCGCCA
>JAJYMF010000282.1 GCA_021787175.1 Pseudomonadota bacterium
CCCGCAGCAGATACGACCGGAATACCGGTGACTCGGCTCAACCCCGGGTCCCGGGTCCCGGATCCCGAGTCCCGAGGTTTTCAAACGTGGCCAACGCACGAGAAATCCGTACCAAGATCAAGAGCGTGCAGAACACCCGCAAGGTGACGCGTGCGCTGGAAATGGTCTCGGCCTCGAAGATCCGCAAGGCGCAGGAACTGATGCGCGCCTCGCGTCCGTATGCACGGCTGATGCGTCAGGTGATCGGCCACATCGCGCGCGCCAACAGCGACTACAAGCATCCCTTCATGGCCGCGCGCGCCGAGGTCCGGCGCGTCGGCTACCTGGTGATCTCCACCGATCGCGGCCTCTGCGGCGGCCTCAACGCCAACCTGTTCCGCAAGACGCTGGCCGAGATCCGCGCCTGGCAGGGCCGGGGCGTCGAGGTCGAGGTGGTGGCGATCGGCCAGAAGGCCATCCAGCTGTTTCGCCGCATCAAGGGCGTGACCCTGGCCGCCTCGGCGAGCCATCTCGGCGAGCGCCCGCGCGTCGAGCAGCTGGTCGGCGTGATCAAGGTGATGCTGGACGCCTACAGCGAGGGTCGGGTCGATCGCGTGCAGCTCTGCTACAACGATTTCGTCAACACCATGACCCAGAGCCCCGTCAGCGATACCCTGCTGCCGCTGCAGCCGGGCAGCGACCTGGCGGTGACGCACGACTGGGACTACCTCTACGAACCGGACGCGCCGAGCGTGCTCGACCCCGTGCTCAAGCGCTACGTCGAGTCGCTGGTCTATCAGGCCACGCTGGAGAATCTGGCCAGCGAGCAGGCGGCGCGCATGGTGGCGATGAAGAGCGCCTCCGACAACGCCACCAAGCTGATCGACACCCTGACGCTGATCTACAACAAGGCGCGGCAGGCGGCGATCACCCAGGAAATCTCGGAAATCGTCAGCGGCGCGGCGGCGGTTTGAGCGAACAGTATGGGGTCCGCGAAGAACGCCAAGAACGCAAAACAGACTTTTGGGATGTTCCTTGGATATTTTTCGCGCTTTTCGCGCCCTTCGCGGACGACAGAATTTGATTTTTCGAGGAAGCAAAGATGAATAGCCAGCTGACGAATACTCAGGCGACCGGACACCAGGGCAAAGTGGTGCAGATCATCGGTGCGGTGGTGGACGTAGAGTTCCCGCGCGACCAGGTGCCGAAGGTGTACGACGCGCTGAAGATCGCCGGCACCGAGATCACGCTCGAGGTGCAGCAGCAGCTCGGCGACGGCGTGGTGCGCACCATCGCGCTGGGCTCGACCGACGGCCTCAAGCGCGGTCTGGTCGCCGCCAACACCGGCGAAGGTATCAAGGTGCCGGTCGGCAAGGGCACGCTGGGGCGCATCCTCGACGTGCTCGGCCGGCCGATCGACGAGGCCGGTCCGGTCGCCGCCGAGGATCACTGGGTGATCCATCGCGCCGCGCCGCGCTACGACGAGCAGGCGGCCAGCAACGAGCTGCTGGAAACCGGCATCAAGGTCATTGATCTGGTGTGCCCGTTCGCCAAGGGCGGCAAGGTCGGCCTGTTCGGGGGCGCCGGCGTCGGCAAGACCGTCAACATGATGGAGCTGATCAACAACATCGCCAAGGAGCACTCGGGCCTGTCGGTGTTCGCCGGCGTCGGCGAGCGCACCCGCGAGGGCAACGACTTCTACCACGAGATGAAGGACTCCAACGTCCTCGACAAGGTGGCGATGGTCTACGGCCAGATGAACGAGCCGCCGGGCAACCGCCTGCGCGTGGCGCTGACCGGCCTGACCCTGGCCGAGTACTTCCGCGACACCAGGGACGCCAGCGGCAAGGGCCGCGACGTGCTGCTGTTCATCGACAACATCTACCGCTACACGCTGGCCGGCACCGAGGTGTCCGCGCTGCTGGGCCGCATGCCCTCCGCGGTGGGCTACCAGCCGACGCTGGCCGAGGAGATGGGCGTGCTGCAGGAGCGCATTACCTCGACCAAGACCGGCTCGATCACCTCGATCCAGGCCGTCTACGTGCCCGCCGACGATCTCACCGACCCGTCGCCGGCCACCACCTTCGCGCATCTCGACGCCACCGTCGTGCTCTCGCGCAACATCGCCAGCAGATCCGCTGGATTCGACCAGCCGTCAGCTCGACCCCAATGTCATCGGCGTCGAGCACTACGAGACTGCGCGCAAGGTGCAGGGCACGCTGCAGCGCTACAAGGAACTCAAGGACATCATCGCGATCCTCGGCATGGACGAACTGAGCGAGGAGGACAAGCAGACCGTGGCGCGCGCGCGCAAGGTCGAACGCTTCTTCTCGCAGCCGTTCCACGTCGCCGAGGTGTTCACCGGCTCGCCGGGCAAGTACGTGTCGCTGAAGGAGACCATCCGCGGCTTCAAGATGATCGTCGACGGCGAGTGCGACCACCTGCCCGAGCAGGCGTTCTACATGGTCGGCGGCATCGACGAGGCGTTCAAGAAAGCCGAAGAGATGGGCGTCAAGAAAGCAGCGTGAAGCCAGGGGCTGGGGGCGGGAAGCAGGAAGTGGAAAGTGGGAAGTAGAAAAAGCGGGCTGTCATCCTGAGCGAAGCGAAGGATCTTCCCCACGGACAGCAATCCACGACCCTGATGCACGACGCATTGGTACCGCAGATGAGGTGTGCAGCAGCAGGCGGATCCGGAACAGGACGGGCACGGCCGTCTGCGTTTAGATTTTCCCCACTTCCTACTCCCCACTCCCATCGATCAAGCAAAGCGAGAGAGACATGACCACCATCCGCTGCGACATCGTCAGTGCCGAAGCCGAGATCTTCCACGGCGAGGCCACCCTCGTGGTCGCCACCGGCGAGATGGGCGAGCTCGGCATCGCGCCGCGCCACGCGCCGCTGATCACGCGCCTGAAACCAGGCCAGGTGCGCGTGCACGCGGCCGACGGTAGCGAGCAGTTCTTCTACGTTTCCGGCGGCATTCTCGAAGTGCAGCCGCAGGTGGTCACGGTGCTGGCCGACACTGCGATGCGCGCCGCCGACCTCGACGAAGCCTCGGCGCTCAAGGCCAAGCAGGACGCCGAGCAGGCGCTGGCCAACCGCAGCGATGCGATGGAGCTGGCCGAAGCGCAGGCGCAGCTGGCGCAGGCGGTGGCCCAGCTGCAGGCGCTGGAGCGTCTGCGCAAGCAGCTCAAGCACTGAGCACGGCATCGAGTCCGGACTGCCGCGCGACCACGTCGTTTCGTGCCACAGACCCTTCGACCTGCGGTCTCAGCAACGAAGGTGTCACCCTGAGCGCAGCGAAGGGTCTGGACTGGACCGAAATCCCTCTCCCAGCGGGCGGGGCAGGGTGAGGGTTCAGCCTGGCCGTACGCAGCGCAAGGGCTGTGCCCTCAGGCCCTTGCAGGCCGCCCTTCGGTAGTCTCAGGGAACCCATCTCGCAGATGGGCGATCGGTTTTCGCCTGTATCGTGCACGCAACAGCTACCTGCAAACCCGTTGACAGCCGCGCGCCGCGCGGCGAGCCTGCAGGATCGGCTGGTCGAGGGGCAGGGCATGTGCGGTTTTCTGGCGATACTGGACGCGGACGGCGGCGCCGGGGCGCTGCGCGAGCTGGCGCTGAAGCAGGCACGTCTGCTGCGCCATCGCGGCCCGGACTGGAGCGGCATCTATGCCGACGATCACGCGGTGCTGGCGCACGAGCGGCTGGCGATCGTCGACGTGCTGCACGGCGCGCAGCCGCTGCGCTCCGACGACGGCATGCAGGTGCTGGCGGTCAACGGCGAGATCTACAACCACCGCGAGCTGCGCATGCGCTGCGCGGACTACGCCTTCGCCACCGACTCCGACTGCGAGGTGATCCTGCCGCTGTATCGCGCGCAGGGCAGCGCGTTCCTCGACGATCTGGTGGGCATGTTCGCCTTCGTGCTGTGGGATCGCGCCCGGCAGGACTGGCTGATCGCGCGCGATCCGATCGGCGTGATTCCGCTGTACACCGGCCGCGACGAGCACGGCCGGCTGTACGTGGCCTCGGAGCTGAAGGCACTGCAGGGCGTGTGCGTCAGCGTCGAGGCGTTTCCGCCCGGCAGCTACCAGACCGCGGCGATGCCGGCGCCGCAGCCGTACTACGCGCCCGGCTGGCGCGCGTTCGACGCGGTCGAGCACGGAGCGGCCGACCCGCAGGCGCTGCACGACGCGCTCGACGCCTCGGTGCGCCGGCATCTGATGACCGACGTGCCCTACGGCGTGCTGCTCTCGGGCGGTCTGGACTCGTCGCTGGTGGCGGCGATCGCCGCGCGTCATGCGGCGCGGCGCGTCGAGGACGACGACCGCAGCGAAGCCTGGTGGCCGCGGCTGCACAGTTTCGCGATCGGTCTGGAGGGCTCGCCCGATCTCGCCGCGGCGCAGGTCGCCGCCGCGGCGCTGGGCACCGCGCATCACAGCTTCCATTTCACCGTGCAGGAAGGACTCGACGCGCTCAGCGACGTGATCTGGCACATCGAGTCCTACGACGTGACCACGGTGCGCGCCTCGACGCCGATGTACCTGCTGGCACGGCGCATCCGCGCGATGGGCATCAAGATGGTGCTGTCGGGCGAGGGCGCCGACGAGATCTTCGGCGGCTACCTCTATTTCCACATGGCGCCGGACGATCGCGAATTCCACGCCGAGACGGTGCGCAAGCTCGACGCCCTGCATCAGTACGACTGCCTGCGTGCCAACAAGGCGATGGCCGCCTGGGGCGTGGAGGCGCGGGTGCCGTTTCTCGATCGCGCGTTTCTCGACCACGCCATGCGCATCGCGCCGTCCGCCAAGCGCCCGCACGACGGCCGCATCGAAAAGCACATCCTGCGCGAGGCCGGGCGCGGGCTGCTGCCGGACTCGATCCTGTGGCGGCAGAAGGAGCAGTTCTCCGACGGCGTCGGCTACGGCTGGATCGACAGCCTCAAGGCGTACGCCGAGCGCACGATTTCCGACGCGCAGATGGCCGGCGCCGAACGGCGCTTCGCGCACAACCCGCCCGCCAGCAAGGAGGCGTTCCTGTATCGCGCGCTGTTCGAACGCCACTTTCCGGGCGAGCACGCCGCGCGACTGGTGCCGGGCGGCCCCAGCATCGCCTGCAGCACGCCGACGGCGTATCGCTGGTCGCAGGCGTTCGCCGGCCGCGCCGATCCGTCCGGTCGCGCCATCGCCGGCGTGCATCGCGAGGCGACGCCGGGCTGAGGCGGCTCGCGGCCGACGCTTGGCAAGGCGCCCGATTCCGGCGACAGTGCGCGCGTCCCGCCGCCAACCGGAACCGCGCCATGAGCCTGCTGCCGCTGCACGTGATCGTCCTTGCCGCCGGCGAGGGCAAGCGCATGCGCTCCGACCGCCCCAAGGTGCTGCTGCCGCTGGCCGGCCGTCCGCTGCTGGCGCACGTGCTGGAAGCCGCGCGCATGCTCGATCCGGTGCGCATCCATGTGGTCTACGGCCACCGCGGCGAGGCGGTGCGCGCGGCGTTTGCGGCCGAGCCGGGGCTCAACTGGGTGCACCAGT
>JAJYMF010000148.1 GCA_021787175.1 Pseudomonadota bacterium
GTCGAACACCGCGCTCTGCAGGGCCGGGCGATGGAGGCGGATCGAGCCGCCGCCGATCTCGTTGCCGTTGAGCACCATGTCGTAGCCGCGGCTGACGGCGTGGGCCGGGTCGGCCCTGAGCGCGGCGACGTCATCGACCTTGGGCGCGGTGAACGGATGATGCAGGGCGACGTAGCGACCCGCCTCGGCGTCGTGCTCGAACATCGGAAAATCGGTGACCCACAGCGGCCGCCAGGCGTTGTCGACCAGACCGCGATCCTTGCCCAGCTTGAGCCGCAGCGCGCCCATGAAATCGCTGACGACCTTCCACGGCCCGGCGCCGAACAGCAGCAGATCGCCGTCGGCGGCGCCGGTCAGGCTCAGGATCCGCGCCAGCGCGGCGTCATCGAGGAACTTGGCGACCGGCGAGGACACGCCTTCGCGGCCCTTGGCCAGTGCCTCCACCTTCATCCACGCCAGGCCGCGGGCGCCGAACTTGGCGGCGTATTCGCCCAGCAGGTCGAGCTCGCGGCGGGTCAGCGCGGCAGCGCCGGGCACGCGCAGCGCCGCGACGCGGCCGGCGGGGTCGTTGGCGGGATCGGCGAACACCTTGAACTCGACGTGGCGCACCGCGTCGGCGATGTCGACCAGCTCCAGCGCGATGCGCAGGTCGGGCTTGTCGGAGCCGTAGCGGCGCATCGCCTCGGCCCAGGTCATGCGCGGAAAGGGATCGGCCAGCTCGATGCCGGCGACCTCGCGCAGCACGCTGCGGATCAGGGTCTCGACGAAGTCCTGCACTTCGCACTCGCCGACGAAGGCGAACTCCATGTCGAGCTGGGTGAACTCGGGCTGGCGGTCCGAACGCAGGTCCTCGTCGCGGAAGCAGCGCGCGATCTGGTAGTAGCGGTCGAAGCCGGCGATCATCAGCAGCTGCTTGAACAGCTGCGGCGACTGCGGCAGGGCGAAAAACTGGCCGGCGTGCACGCGCGAGGGCACCAGGTAATCGCGCGCGCCTTCCGGTGTGGCCTTGGTCAGGATCGGCGTCTCGATGTCCAGGAAGCCGGCCGTGTCCAGATGCCGGCGCAGCGCCTGCACCAGGCGCGTGCGCGTGCGCAGCATGCGCTGCATCTCCGGACGGCGCAGATCGAGGTAGCGATAGGCCAGCCGCATTTCCTCGTTGGGATTCTCGTGCAGCGCGAACGGCAGGTCGCGCGCGGTGTTGAGCACCTCGACGCGCGCGGCCGCAACCTCGACCCGGCCCGTGCGCATGCGCTCGTTGACGCTGACACGCCGGCGCACCATGCCCTCGACGCGCAGGCACCATTCGTAGCCGACGCCGGCCAGCGCCGCGTAGGCCTCGGCATGGTCGGGATCGACCACGATCTGCACGATGCCCTCGTGATCGCGCAGATCGAGAAACACCACGCCGCCGTGGTCGCGGCGGGTATCGACCCAGCCGCACAGCGTCACCGGGCGGTCGATCAGGGCCTCGTCGACGAGGCCGCAGTAGTGGGTGCGCATGCAGGACTCCAAGCCCGGACGGCGCCGGATCAGCCCGCCATGCTAAGCCGCATGCCGCAGTGCGGCAACGCCGGCGAAGGGAATCACTCGCCGCTGCTGGCAGGCGCCGATCTGGCGGCCGGCTTCGCGTCTCCGGCCGCGGCAGCCGCCGCGGCCGGTGCCGGGGTCGTTGCGGGCGCCGCCGCCGCCGCGGCCGCGGCGGCCGGCTCGTCCTTGCGCACGACATTGCGCTGGCCGTCCTTCTTGAAGTCGGTCTCGTACCAGCCGCTGCCCGCCAGGCGAAAGGCGGGTGCGGTGACGCTGCGTTTCACGGCGGCCGCGCCGCAGGAGGGACAAACGTCCGGGTCGGCGTCCGCCAATCGCTGCAGGCGATCGAATTGATGGCCGCAGGACTCACAGTGAAAGGCGTAGATCGGCATCGGAATTCCCGCAGGATGAGTCGATGGAACAGGAGGAACTCAAACCCATATCGTGCCGGCGACTCCGCTCTTCAAGATGAAGCGCTCCTGAGCCAAGCGCCCCATTTGTTAAGCAAATCGTAAATTGACCTTTACGGTTTTGTCATGCATAGCAATACGACGGTCCAGGACGGCGCCGATCCCCCCATTCCCACCGAGAGGATTTCCGATGACTCGCTCCAATGCCCCCCTGCACCGGCATCCGCTGGCGCTGGCCCTGATCGCCGCGCTGGCCACCGGCAGCGTGCATGCCCAGACCGCTCCGGCCGCGGCGGCCAATTCGTCGAAGGCCAGGCAGCTCGAGACCGTGGTGGTCACCGGCACGCGCGCGTTCGACCGCACCGAGGCCGATTCGCTGTCGCCGATCGACGTGTTGACGCCCAAGGACCTGACCGCCACCGGCGCCACCAACCTCGCGTCGGCGCTGCGCACCCTGCTGCCCTCGTTCAATTTCCCCCAGCCCTCGATCACCGACGCCACCGACGCGATCCAGCCGGCGCACCTGCGCGGGCTGTCGCCGGACGAGACCCTGGTGCTGATCAACGGCAAGCGGCAGCACACCACCGCGATCGTCAACATCAACGGCACCCTCGGCCGCGGCTCCTCGCCGGTGGACCTCAACGCGATCCCGATCAATGCCATCGCGCGCATCGAGGTGCTGCGCGACGGCGCCGCGGCGCAGTATGGTTCCGACGCCATCGCCGGCGTGATCAACATCATCCTCAAGGGCGGCAACCAGGGTGGTTCGGTCACCGGCGGCATCGGCCAGTACAGCAAGCACGATGGCGCTGATGGCCGCACCGTCTCCGGCGGCGCCGACGGCGGCATTCCGCTGGGCCAGAAGGGCTGGGTGTATCTCAGCGCGGACGTCACCCACCAGGATCCGACCAACCTGGCCGGACCGGACAAGCGCTTCCCGACCGATCCCACCTACAACACGGTCACCTTCCACTACGGCCTGCCGCTGCTCAAGCAGAAGAACGCCGCGGTCAACATGCAGTATGACTTCACCCCGCAGGTGCAGTTCTACGCCTTCAGCGTGTTCAACAAGCGCGACGTCAGCGCGGGCGGCTTCTTCCGCTCGCTGTCGACCTACAAGAACAGCAGCCCGGCCGCGGTGGCGGTGTACCCGGGCGGTTACCTGCCGACCGAGAACAGCGCCATCCTCGACACCTCGCTGGTGGCGGGCGTGCGCGGCAAGGTCCTCGACGGCTGGCATTACGACCTCAGCTACAACACCGGCGGCAACCACTGGAAACTCGACACCAGCGACACCTTCAACTACTCGCTGGGTGCGGCCTCGCCCACCGGCTTCTACATCGGCACCCTGCTCGATCGCGAGGACGTGCTGAATGCCGACTTCAGCAAGGACGTCGACGTCAGCTGGCTGAGCAACCCCGTGACCGTCGCCTGGGGCCTGGAACATCGCAAGGACAGTTTCACCATCAAGCAGGGTGATGCGGCGTCTTACGCGTGCAATCTGAGCATCAGCACCAACTGCTTCGCCCAGGTGTTCCCCGGCTACCAGCCCATCGATGCCGGCACTCACAGTCGCCACGACAACGCCGCCTACCTGGATCTGGAAACCGATTTCACCAGCCGGCTCTCCGGCGGCTTCGCCGTGCGCCACGAGAACTACAGCGATTTCGGCGGCACCACCTCGTGGAAGCTGTCGGGGCGCTACGGCATCAATGACGCGGTGGCCCTGCGCGCCACGGCCTCCACCGGCTTCCGCGCGCCCTCGCTGCAGCAGGAGTACTTCTCCAACACCTCGATTCTCTTCCTGTCGCCGCCGGGCGGCGGGACCCTGCAGCCGGTCACCGTGCGCACGCTGCCGGTGAGCAACCCGGCGGCCGTGGCCCTGGGCGCGCAGCCGCTGAGGCCGGAGAAGTCACACAACTACAGTTTCGGCGTGGTGCTGACGCCCGCCGACGGTCTGTATTCCACGATCGACTTCTACCAGATCACCATCGACAACCGCGTCATCCTCAGCGGCCAGCTGCAGGGTCAGGCGGTCGCCAACTACCTGGCGTCGGTCGGCATCAACGGCGTGGGCGGAGGCTCGTTCTTCACCAACGCGGTCAACACCCGCACGCGCGGCGTCGATGTGGTGGGCACCTATCCCGTGCAGCTCGGCGACAGCGGCACGCTGAAGTTCACCGGCGGCCTCAACTACAACAAGACCACCATCCTCGCGATCGCGCCCAACCCGCCGCAACTGGGCCTGGCCGGACTGGTGCTGCCGGTGATCGACCGCCCCAACCAGGGACGCATCACCGTGGGTACGCCCAAGGACAAGGCGTTCCTGGCGGCGGACTGGGGCCTGGGCAACTGGCGCGTGCATAGCCAGGTCACGCGCTACGGCAGCTGGACGATCTATGGCAGCACGCCGGCGAGCGACCAGACCTTCGGCTCCGAGGTGCTGCTGGATGCCTCGCTCAGCTACCTCTGGAGCCAGTGGAACTTCACGCTGGGCGCCAACAATCTCACCAATCGGTACCCCGCGAAGAACAACAGTTTCAACAATTTCCTCGGCATCCTGCCTTATCCAAGCTCCTCGCCCTACGGTTTCAGCGGCGCTTACTACTACGCCTCGGTGACCTATCACTGGTGAGTGAAGTCGGATTCCCCGGCAACCGCGACGCCGGCCTCGTGCCGGCGTCGTTTTGTCGGGAGCACGCGGCACCCGCATCGGATTGCCGCTGCGCGCGGATGCGCCGGCTGCGGGGATTGGCCTATTCGGCGTAGGCGCCGTAGGCGCGCAGGCGCCGGTAGCGCTGCTCGAGCAGCGTGGCGATCGGCACCTTGTCGAGTTCGGCGAGGGTGTCGTTCAGCACCTTCTTCAAGGTCGCGGCCATCGCGTCCGGATCGCGATGCGCGCCGCCCAGGGGCTCCGGGATCACGCTGTCGACCAGGCCCAGCTCCAGCAGCCGCGGCGCGGTCAGGCCGAGCTGTTCGGCGGCGTCGCGCGCCTTGTCGGCGCTCTTCCACAGGATCGACGCACAGCCCTCCGGGCTGATCACCGAGTAGGTGCCGTATTCCAGCATCAGGGTGCGGTCGCCGACGCCGATCGCCAGCGCGCCGCCCGAGCCGCCCTCGCCGATCACCGTGCAGATCACCGGCACCCGCAGATCGGACATCTCGAGCAGGTTGCGCGCGATCGCCTCGGACTGGCCGCGCTCCTCGGCGCCGACGCCGGGATAGGCGCCCGGAGTGTCGATGAAGGTCAGCAGCGGCAGCCCGAAGCGCTCGGCCATCTTCATCAGGCGCAGCGCCTTGCGGTAGCCCTCGGGGCGCGGCATGCCGAAGTTGCGGCGCACCTTGGACTTGGTGTCGCGGCCCTTCTGGTGGCCGATCACCATCACCGCGCGACCGTCGAGCCGCGCCGGTCCGCCGACGATCGCGGCGTCGTCGGCGTAGGCGCGGTCGCCGGCCAGCTCGTGGAACTCCTCGCAGATCGCGCCGAGGTAATCCAGCGTGTAGGGGCGCGCCGGATGGCGCGAGAAGATCGG
>JAJYMF010000345.1 GCA_021787175.1 Pseudomonadota bacterium
GAGATCGTCGGCGTCCTGCCAGTAGCCGCAGCTGTAGACCAGGCGCCGGCCCAGCATCGCGCGGAACAGGTCGTTGCCGAGGTCGTAGTGGGCCCTGCCGATCGTCCAGGCACGTTCGCCGCGCTGCAGGTTGATGAAACGCGCCTTGAGGTGCGCGAACAGGGTGTCGAGCGTCCTCAGGCGATCGTCGAGATGCGCGCCGATGACCTTGAACAGGAACCCGTCGAGGTCGTCGGCATCCCAGCCGCCGTCCATGTAGGCCTCGCCGAAGCCGAGCGTGCCGTGCGCGAACACGCGCGCGTACACCCGCGGATCGTGCACGCGCAGGTCGGTGGGCGCATCGCCGCCGATGCGGATGCCCGCATGCGCCAGCAGCTCGGCGGCGCGGGCGCGCAGTCCGTCCTCGTTCACCGGGTGCCTCCGGACTCGACGGGTGGCGCGGCCTCCAGCACGCCGTAGGCGACCGGCGAGCGCGCGTAGACGAGCGCCGCGCCGGACGCGCGCACGATCGCCAGCAGGCGTTCGGTCTCGGCCTCGCCGAGGATGAACTCGACCTTCAGCGGCAGGTCTCCGGCCAGCTCGAAGAAGCTCTCCTCGTGCAGGATGCCGTGGCGCCCGAAACCGGCGATGGCCCGGAATACCGAGCCGCCGGCGAGACCCTCGCGCTTGGCCTGCTCGAGGATCCACTCGTGCAGCAGCATGCCGCGATGTTTCGCATTGGCATGCATGAAAAATCGCAGATAGACGCCGGTGTGCATCATTTCGCGTGTGGCACTCATGGCGGCGTTCCCATTCAAGCGCGCAGCAGCGCGCGGATCAAGGCGATGCCCGCGAGCGTCGCCGTCAGCGAGCCGGCCACGTGCAGCAGCACGTGCGCGGCAAACCAGGCGTACTGCTGGCGCAGCAGCAGGGTGCTGGCCTCGGCGGAGAAGGTCGAAAACGTGGTCAGACCGCCGAGGAAGCCGGTGGTGATGAACAGCCGGATGTCCGGCGACAGCGCCTGGTAGTGCGCGAACGCGCCCATCGCCAGCCCCATCAGCAGGCCGCCGGTCAGGTTGGCGGCCAGCGTGCCCAGCGGCAGGGTCGGAAACAGCGGGTTGAGCAGGACGCCCAGCCCCCAGCGCAGCCAGGCGCCGAGCGCGGCGCCGACGCCGACGGACAGGAATGCGGACGGACCCATGGAGCCTCCTTGTGATGCGGTCGCGGCGGACCGGTGCCCGAATGCACACGACCTGCCCCGCCGTTGCCGGGGGTGCAGGCATCATCAGCCGAAAGGCGGTTTGCCCGCAGCGGGCGGGAGGCATGCCATCTCCCTGGTGCGGACTCAGGGTAGGTGAAGTCCCCGGGGTCGCGTCAAGCCTCTCAGACGGCGCCGGCCCCCAGCAAGGCCTTCATCAGGGCCATGATTTCCTCGCGCGTGCCGGTGACGGCGAGCTGCCGCTCGCGCGGCAGGTCGGTGCCGATGGACACGACGAAGCCGGTGCCGAGATCGTTGCCGTCCTCGTCCAGGCGCGGGTAGCTCTCCACCTTGCCGACATAGGCGATGCGGTTGGCGTCGATGAAACGGCCGTCGGGTAGCTTGATCCAGCGCTGCATGGGCGGGTCCTCGTGAGCGAACGGTGGCTGCAGTCTAGCGGCGAGCCCGGCGGCACGGTCGCCGTCAGCCGGGTCGCGGCAGCAGGCCGCGGGCGACCAGCAGCGCATGCGCCTCCGCGGCGTCGCGTTCGAACCATGCCCGCGCCGAGCCCAGGCGGAACGAATAGCCCCAGGCATCCATGTCGGCCATCAGGCGTTCGCGGCCGACGCCGGGCAGGGCGTCGGCGAGGAGGATCTGCAGATAGCAGGTGGCGTCCTCTTCCTCGATCGAGTCGGTGGCGTCGGTATGCACCGCGGCGCGCCGGTCCGGCGGCAGCACCAGCAGATGGCAGGCCTCGTGCAGCAGCGAGTGCACCGGCGTATCCATCCGCGCATGCACGCAGTGGCCGATCACGCCAGCCTCGTCGTCGCCCCAGTAGCTGCCGGGGATCGGCGCGCCGTCGGGCACCGTGATCAGTTCGAGGCCGTGGCGCGCGAGCAGGGCGGCAGCGTCATCGAGGCCGATGTCGGCGAGGCGCAGAACGTCGGCGGCGGGCGGCGTGACCGGCATGGGCGATGGGGATGCTGCAGTGTGCCGGGCTTGCGCACCGGGCTCAGATGTTTTTGCTGTTCCCGAGTCCCGAGTCCCGAGTCCCGAGTCCCGAGTCCCGAGTCCCGAGTCCTGAGTCCCCGCCTATCCCCCGCCCTTGCCATCCGGCAGCGCCACCGACAGCTCCAGCACGTCGTGCTCGCCGTTGCGTTCGAGGTGGATGTCGATGGCGTCGAGATCGACGTGGACGTACTTGCGGATCACCGCCAGCAGCTCGTTGCGCATCAGCGGCAGATAGTCGGGGCCGCCGCGGTTGGCGCGCTCCTGCGCGACGATGATGCGCAGGCGCTCCTTGGCCTTGGCGGCGGGCGGCTCGCGGCGGCTGCGCAGGAAGTCGAGTATGCCCACGATCAGCTCCCGAAGACCCGCTTGAAGAAACCCTTCTTCGGCGCATCCAGGAAGCGGATCGGCCGCGGTTCGCCGAGCAGCCGCACCACCGTGTCGGCGTAGGCCTGGCCGGCGTTGGAGGACTCGTCGAGGATCACCGGCACGCCGGTGTTGGACGCGGTGAGCACGCCGTCGGATTCGGGAATCACGCCGACCACCGGGATGCCGAGCAGTTCCTCGACGTCCTGCAGGCTGAGCATCTCGCCGGCCTCGACGCGCGCAGGATGATAGCGCGTCAGCAGCAGATGCCCCGGCACGCCGCCGTCGCCGCGCTCGCTGCGGCGGGTCTTGCTGGCCAGCAGGCCGAGGATGCGGTCGGAATCGCGCACGCTGGACACTTCGGGATTGACCACCACCACCGCGCGGTCGGCGAAGTACATCGCCAGATGCGCGCCCTTCTCGATGCCGGCCGGCGAGTCGCAGATCACGTAGTCGAAGCCTTCCTTCGCCAGTTCGTCGAGCACGCGCTCGACGCCCTCCTGGGTCAGCGCGTCCTTGTCGCGCGTCTGCGAGGCGGCCAGCACGAACAGCGTCTCGACGCGCTTGTCCTTGATCAGGGCCTGCTTGAGCGAGGCCTCGCCGTGGATGACGTTGACGAAGTCGTACACCACGCGCCGCTCGCAGCCCATGATCAGATCGAGGTTGCGCAGGCCGACGTCGAAGTCGATCACGGCGACCTTCTTGCCCTGCTGGGCGATGCCGGTGGCCAGCGAGGCGCTGCTGGTGGTCTTGCCCACGCCGCCCTTGCCGGAGGTGACGACGATGATTTCGGTCAAGGCGTGATGCTCCCAGGTTCGGTGGTTCGGGCTAGCGGTCGAGCGCGGCGATCAGCAGCGCATCGCCCTGCAGCCAGCAGTGTACGGGCTGGCCGTCGAATTCGGGCGGCATCTGCTCGAACACGCGGTAGCGTCCGGCGATCGACACCAGCTCGGCGCGGAACTCGCTGCAGTAGATGCGCGCTCTCTCGTCGCCCAGCGCGCCGGCCAGGGCGCGACCGCGCAATGCGCCGTAGACATGGATCGAGCCGTCGGCGATCACCTCGGCGCCGTTGGCGACCGCCGCGGCCACCACCAGATCGCGGCCGCGGGCGTAGACCTGCTGGCCGGAACGCACCGCCTGCGCCTGATGCAGGCCGGGCAGCGCGGCCGCGGCAGGTGCCGGCCCCGGTTCCGGCTCGGGCACGGTGGCCGCCCCGGGCGTCGCAGCGCTGACGCGGGTCGCATCGGCATCGTCGCGCTCGTAGGCGGCGCGGAACTTGGCGATCAGCGGCAGATCGAGGCGCTCGGACAGCGACTCCGTGGCGCGCGTGCCATAGGCAAGGCCCACCGGCAGCATCCCGGCCGCGCGCACCGCGGCGAGCAGGGCGCGCGTGGTGGCTTCGTCGGCCGCATCGGGCAGGCGGCTGAGATCGAGCACGACCGCCGCGCGCGCAAACAGCTGCGGCGCCTGGCGCACGCGCTGCGCGAGTTCCTCGCGCAGCGCGTCGGCGTCGGCGCGGTGCACGCGGACATTGGCGATGCCGACCTGCCCGAAACGAAGTTCGCAGGCCGCTTCCGCGGCGTCGATGCGGGCGCTCATGCGCCGCCGGCTGCGCTGCGCTGCGGCGCCGGTGCCGGGCGCTCGCGTTCGCTCAGCCACGGCTGCGGCGGCAGGCCGCCGTGGGCGAGGTAGGTGTCGCGCACGAAGGCGTAGCTGCACAGTTCCTTGGACAGCATCGCCACGCGGCGCTCCACGCCGGGCATCACCTGCTGGCCGACCTCGCGGAAGCCGTAGGTGCCGTGGAACAGCACGGCGACGTCGTCGCGCGGCTCCAGAAAGACCTCACAGGCGAGCAGCGGCACACGCACCTCGGCGTAGCTCTGCACGTCGGCGTAAAACACGCGGCCGAGGCCGCGGCCGCGCGCGGCGCTGGCGATCACGATGCGGTCGATGTAGACGAACGCCGGCTGGCGCTGGCGGAACCACTCGAAATTGGGGCTGTCGTGGTCGGCGTCGTGGCGCATGGCGATCAGGAAGCCGGCCACACGGCCGTCTTCCTCGGCGATGCGGAAGTAGTCGGCGATGGCGTGCAGGCGGGCGAGGCGCACGCCGTCGAGGGGCAGGATGCCCTCACCCGCGGCGTTGTTGATGGCCTGTACGGCGTCGAGGTCGCTTTCGCGCACGTCGCGGATGGTCAACGACATTCCGGTCTCCGCTCGGATGCTGATCCCGGCACTCCCGCCGCCGGGCTGATGCGCGGGATTATCGCACGGCGATCGCGGCGGCCGCACGCCCGCGACCGTGACTTCGGTCCGGGTTGCCCGGCGCGCGCGGCGCGCCCATCATGCCGGCATGCGCGCGATCGCCCTCGACCATGTCCGCCTGCTGCGCTATGCGGGCCTGTTCACCTACTTGTGCGCCGGGACCCCGCTGCTGCGGGTGGACTGGGCGCGCGAGCGCCTGAGCCTGCTCGACCATCCGCACCTCGGCCTGCTGCTGCTGGCCGGCAGCTACCTGACCTTCGGCGTGGTGTACTGGCTGCTGACCTGGCGCTTCGACGCGCGCCGGCATCTGCCGCTGAAGATCGCCGGCCTGGCGGTGCTGACCCTGGCCGCTATCGGTGTCGGTTGGCTGAGCAAGAGCGGACTGTCGGGATTGCTGCTGGTGGTTGTCGCGGTGGTACTGCCCTGGCTGCTGCCGGTCAAGCAGGGGCTGGCGTGGCTGGTGCTGCAGAATCTGGCCCTGGTGCCGATGTTCCACAGCTTCCCCGATTTCCACATGAGCTACTTCGCGGCCTTCCTGCAAGCCAGCCTGTATCTGGGCTTCGCCGTGCTGACCTTCGTCGCCTCGATGGTCGCCAGCCAGCAGGTGGAGGCGCGCGAGGAGCAGCGTCGGCTGAAC
>JAJYMF010000249.1 GCA_021787175.1 Pseudomonadota bacterium
ATCACCGCCGGCAGATCGATCTCGAGGGTTTCGAGGCCGGCATCGACCTCGCGGGTGACGCGCGCGACGTTGCCGCTGATCTCGACCTTCGAGGCGAAGGTCGCCTGCGGGCGGCCCCACAGCGCGGCCAGCATCTGTCCGGTCTGGTTGTTGTCGTCGTCGATCGCCTGTTTGCCGAGGATCACCAGTCCGGGCTGCTCGCGCTCGATCAGCTTGAGCAGCACGCGCGCCGCGGTCAGCGGCTGCACCGGAGTGGCGCTGATCACGTGGATGGCGCGATTGGCGCCCATCGCCAGGCCGTTGCGCAGATGCGCGGTGAGATCGGCCGGCCCGATGCCGACCACGGTGACATCGGTCGCGATGCCCTTCTCGCGCAGGCGCAGGGCTTCCTCCAGCGCGATTTCGTCGAACGGATTGGCGGACAGCTTGACGCCTTCGGTGACCACGCCGGAGCCGTCCGGCTTCACCTGGATGCGCACGTTGTAGTCCACGACGCGCTTGTAGCCGACCAGGATCTTCATCGGGATTCCTTCGCACGGGCCCGCGCGCACGGGCGATGACAGGCAAACCGCAATTCTAACCCAGGGCGATGAATCGGCCGTGGGGCAGGGCGTCGCAGCGCGTGTAGGGTGCGCTGCCATCGAGGGGGCGACCGCGGCTTGACACCAGGTTGCGTTCAATCGTTTGCAGGGCCGCGCTGTTTCCGGATCCGATCACACTATCCACAGGTGACGTGGACAGCCCTGTGGACAAGTGGCTGGCGAAGTCGCGCAAGTCCAGTCGCGGCGCGCGCTGCGCACGGGCTGGCGAGATTTTGCTCAGCCGCACCGGGTCGCCCGCGCCAGCACCGCGGCGGCGAAGCGCTCGACGCTGCCGGGTGCGCTGGCGAAAAACAGCGAGGGCTCGGTCAGTTCGAGTTCGAGGACCGCGGGTTGGCCGCGCGCGTCGCGCAGCAGGTCGATGCGGGCGTAGAGCAGCGGGTCGGCGCAGGGGATCGCGGCCAGCACGCGCTGTGCCAGCGCCAGCTCGTCGGCGCCCGGCGTGCGCGACTGGATGTGCTCGGGCGCGAACAGCGCCCGCGTCGGGCCCTCGTCGCGGCGCAGCAGCGGTCCCTTGCGGATGGCGTGGCTGAAGGCGCCGTCGAAGAACAGCAGCGCCGTCTCGCCGTCGGCATCGACGCGGTCGAGGTAGGGCTGCAGCAGCGCGCTGCGGCCGGCGTCGAGCAGGCGCCGCAGATGCGCGACCGCGGCGGCACGGTCGTCGCGGCGATGGCGCTGCGCATCGCGCGAACCGGCGCCGATGCAGGGCTTGACCACGAGGTCGGCATGCGTTGCGTGTGCGGCGAGGAACGCCTCCAGCGCCGCATCCGCATCCGCGCCGGGCTCGACGAAGGCGCCAGGCACCACCGGCACGCCGGCGCGTGCCAGGTCGCCGAGGTAGTGCTTGTCGGTGTTCCAGCGCACGACCTCCGGCGGGTTGAGCAGGCGGGTCTGCGTCGCCACGTGCTCCACCCAGCCGAGGAACTCCGGCAGGCGCAGGCTGTAGTCCCAGGTCGAGCGCAGCAGGGCGAGGTCGAAGCGCGACCCGTCGGTCGCGGCATCGTCCCAGTCGGCGATGGTGACGGCCGCCCCCCGCGCTGTCAGCGCGACGGCGAGCGGGGCCAGATCCTCATCCAGCGTGCGCGCGGCGGCGGCGGTGATCAGGGCGATGCGGGACGATGCGGCAGGATTCATGCGGTTCAGGCCGGGGCGTCGTCGAGGGCGCCGAAGTAGCGCCGATACAGATACAGATACAGCGCCTGCAGCGCGGCGGCGATCAGGAACGGCGTCGTGAACCGGCCGGCGTGGATCAGCCAGCCGCCCAGCACCGGGCCGGCGGCGCGCGGAATCTGCAGCGACAGATTCTGCACGCTGGCGGCGAGGCCACGACGCTCGGCGCGGGTCAGCCCGGCGGCAACCGCCTGGCGCGCGCCCGCGGTGCCCTGGTTGAACGCGGCGCGCAGCGCGTACAGCGCCACCGCCAGGCCGAACACCGGCGCGTACGGCGTCGCCAGCAGCAGCACCAGGCCGATCAGGCGCATCCACACCACCGAGCGCACCGCGCCGAAGCGCAGGCTGAGCCTGCCGCTCAGCACCGAGCCGGCCGCCGCGAGCACGAAGCTGGCCGCCAGCGCCGGACCGATCGTCGCCGGGCTCTGGGCGAAGCGGCGCGCGAACCAGTACGCCATCAGCGGGCCGATGATGCCGATGGCGAGTCCGTTGATGGCGTTGGTCAGCGCGAGGCGTCGCAGCTGGCGGTTTTCCGCGCGCGTGACGTGCGCCGCGGCGCGCGCGGCCGCACGGTCCGGCGTGGCCGGGGGCAGCGGCGCCGGCTCGCGCGCGCTGCCGAGCAGGGCGATCGAGAGCAGCGAGCCGGCCAGCGGCAGCAGGAACAGCAGGCGGTAATTGTCGACATCGGCGAAGCCGTGGCCCAGCAGCGCCGGCAGCGCGACCAGCGCGGCACCCGCGGCCATGCCGAGAAAGCCCAGCGCGGCGTTGAGCGCGAAAGTGCGCCGTCGCGCCGCGCCGTCGACTTCGCGCGCCAGCCACGCCTGCTCGACCGGGGCGAAGGGGCCGGCCGCGCCGTTGGCGCCGCGGCCGAAGCCGGCGACGGTGGCGGCGGCGATCAGCACCGCCTCGTTGCGCGAGAGCATCGCCGCCAGCGCGGCGATGGCCGCGGCCACCTCGTAGCCCAGCAGCAGGCCGCGGCGGCCGCGGCGGTCGCTGAGCGGACCGACGATCAGCGTCATCAGTGCGCCGAACAGCAGGCCTGCCATCAGCACCGTACCGATCGCCGCGCCGCTGTAGCCCAGCGCGTGCAGGTAGAGACTGAAGCTGGCCACGGTGGCGCCCTGGCCGACGCTGCGTGCCGTGCGCGCGGCCAGCAGCAGGCGCACGTTGCGCGGCAGGCGCATGTCACTCATCGCGCGAGGTTCCTGCGCGCGGCGCGGCGTAGGGGTCTTCCTCGCTCGCGATGCCGCGATGCAGGGCCTCGTGGTAGATCGACTGCGGCCGGATCGCGCGCGAGACGTGGTAGGCCGCCAGGCACGACAGCATCAGTGCGGGCACCAGCTGGTACTCCAGCGTCATCTCGAACACGATCAGGAACGACATCAGCGGCGCATGCGTGGTGGCGGCGAGGAAGGCGCCCATGCCGATCACCGCGTAGACCGCCGGCAGCGACGAGCCCGGCCACAGCGCGTGCGCGGCGCTGCCGGCGAGCAGGCCGAGCAGCGCGCCGACGAAGATGGTGGGCGTGAACACGCCGCCCACCGCGCCCGAGCCGGTGGTGGCGGACGTCGCCAGCACCTTGGCGATCAGCACGGCGACGATCAGCGTCAGCGGCCAGGGATGCTGCAGCACGTCGTTGACGACGCTGTAGCCGTTGCCCCAGACCTCGGGCCACCCGATCGAGATCGCGCCGACCACCAGGCCGCCCAGCGCCAGTTTCAGCGGCAGACCCAGCGGCAGGCGCGAGGCCAGCCGGTGCGCGCCGTCCAGCGTGCCCATGAACAGCGGCGCCAGCGCGCCGAGGATCAGGCCCATCAGCAGGAACAACGGCAGCTCCCACAGCGAGGCCACATGCAGCGGCGGAATCGTGTACACCGGCGCGTAGCCCAGTGCCTGGTGCACGGTGACTTCGGCCACCACCGAAGCCACCATCAGCGGGCCGAGGCGGCGGATCGCCAGCGTGCCGTAGACGATCTCGGCGATGAAGATCGCGCCCGACAGCGCGGCGTCGTAGGCCGAGGCGAAACCCGCGGCGGCGCCGCAGGCCAGCAACAGGCGCAGGTCGTCGCCGTCGAAGCGGCCGAGCTGGCCGATCCACGAGCCGGTGGCCGCAGCCAGCTGCACCATCGCGCCCTCGCGGCCGACCGAACCGCCGGAAGCGATCGTGCACAGGGACGAGACGCTGCGCAGCAGAGTGTCCTTGACGCCCTGGCGACCGTCGCCGACCGCGATCGCCTCCAGATAATCCGCGCCCTTGCGTACGCCTTGCGCACGTCGCGCCAGCCACAGGAACACGCCCGCGGCGATGCCGCCCAGTGCCGGCGTGATCGCGCGCTGCCACGGCGCCAGCGTGCGCGCCGCCGCGACCAGGCTGCCCGGATGCTGCGTGGCCAGGCGCTCGGCGAAGGTCATGCCCTCGTGGAAGACGACCGTCGCCAACGCACCGACCACGCCGATCAGCGCGGCCCACAGCAGCAGCCAGCGGTCGTCGCCGTGGTAGCCCGCGGCGTGCGGTGCCGGTGGCGCGCGCTTCATCGCCGCGTGCTCATCGGAGCGGACTCATCAGGACGCGCTCACAGGTTCTGGTAGTTGGGACCGGCGCCGCCTTCCGGCGCCACCCAGTTGATGATCTGGTAGGGGTCCTTGATGTCGCAGGTCTTGCAGTGCACGCAGTTGGCGGCGTTGATCTGCAGGCGCTTTCCGGCGGCTTCGTCGACGATCTCGTAGACGCCGGCCGGGCAGAAGCGCGTGCACGGATTGGCGTACTCGGTGACGCAGCGGTCGATGCAGATGCTGGTGTCGGCGACGCGCAGATGCACCGGCTGGTCCTCGTCGTGCTCGGTCGCGGCGAAGTACACGCTGGCGAGGCGGTCGCGCGGCGGCAGGGTGCGTTCGACGTAGTCGCGCCGCGGCGACTGCTGCGCATCGGCGCGCGCCAGCTGGGCGTGATCGGCGTGATTGCGCAGCGTCCACGGCGACAGCCCGGCGCTGACGGTCTCCCAGCCGGCGTTGGCCAGGCCCAGCCACAGCCCCTTGTTGAAGCCGGGGCGGATGTTGCGCACGCGGCGCAGTTCGGCCACCACCGCCGAGGCGCGCAGGCGCGCGTCCCAGCCTTCGCTCGTGCCGCGCTCGGCGACGTGCTCGGCGGCCAGCATCGCCGAGCGCATGGCCTGGTGCGTGCCCTTGATCTTGGGCACGTTGAGCAGGCCGGCGGCGTCGCCGATCAGCAGCGCGCCCGGCATCTCGACCTTCGGCAGCGACTGCCAGCCGCCCTCGACCAGCGCGCGCGCGCCGGCGGAGAGGATCTGCCCGCCCTCGAGCAGCGGCTTGACCCGTGCGTGGTGCTTGAACTGCTGGAAGGCCTCGAACGGCGAGAACAGCGGATCGCGATAGTCGAGTCCGACCACGAAGCCGACCGCCACGCGGTCGCCGTCGAGGTGGTACAGGAAGCTGCCGCCGTAGGTTGCCGGGTCCAGCGGCCAGCCCAGGGTGTGCACCACCTTGCCCGGCTCGCCGCGCCCGGCCGACAGCTGCCACAACTCCTTGAGGCCGATGCCGTAGGTCTGCGGATCGGCGCCGCGGTCGAGGCCGTAGCGCGCGATCAGCTGCTTGCTGAGATGGCCGCGGCAGCCCTCGCCCAGCACCGTCAGCGGCGCCTTGATGTCGATGCCCTGGGTGTAGCC
>JAJYMF010000157.1 GCA_021787175.1 Pseudomonadota bacterium
TTCACACACGCGGCATTGCTGGATCAGGGTTGCCCCCATTGTCCAATATTCCCCACTGCTGCCTCCCGTAGGAGTCTGGGCCGTGTCTCAGTCCCAGTGTGGCTGATCATCCTCTCAGACCAGCTACCGATCGTCGCCTTGGTAGGCCATTACCCCACCAACCAGCTAATCGGACATCGGCTCATCCTGCTGCGCGAGGCCTCTCGGTCCCCCGCTTTCACCTCTCGGTCGTATGCGGTATTAGCGTAAGTTTCCCTACGTTATCCCCCACATCAGGGCAGATTCCGATGCCTTACTCACCCGTCCGCCGCTCGCCGCCAGGGTTGCCCCCGCGCTGCCGCTCGACTTGCATGTGTTAGGCATGCCGCCAGCGTTCAATCTGAGCCAGGATCAAACTCTTCACTTGGATCTGCTCGTGGCTTCCACCACGCATCTCTTCGTAAAGCACCCAGCCCGCGTCCGCTGAATTACTTCAACTCAGGACGCGCTCCAGATGCTCTTCCAAGCATCCGCAGGGCGCCCACACAAGTCACCTGTGCATACTGTCAAAGATCCAAACCCAGCACCGGCCTCCACTACACCCGCCGCCGCCCCAGCCTCTCGCCAGGGAGCCCAACATCTTACATCCCTTCCCAACACAGTCAATAGTGAGCCTCTTCCAATGACACATGAGCCTGGAGGAGGCGACGTGATTCCAACGACACATGAGCCTGGACGGTTCGGGGCGGGGTCATCCTTGGAGGATGATCGTGACCCTGAAGACGCACGCGCTGGCCTCACTCGACGAGGTCCGCGCCTTTCTCAATGGCAATGCGCCTGTGGAGTTCATCGTCCCGGTCGGCGCGGCGCGCTATCGCTGGCTCGAAGACACATTGCGCCAGTTCCGCTACGACGCCCTCAAGCGGGCCGACAAGGGCCTGCTGCAGGTCTTCCTGCGCAAGGTCACCGGCTACTCCCGTGCCCAGCTGACGCGGCTGATCGGGCAGTGGCAGCACCGGCGATCCATCGCCGACCGCCGCGGGCCGCCCCAGCAGCCCTTTCCCCGCCGCTACACCGAGGCCGATGTGCGCCAGCTGGTGGCGATCGATCGCTGGCATGGCCAGCTCTCCGGACCCGCCACCAAGAAACTGGCCGAGCGCGCGTTCCAAGTGTTCGGCGATGCCGCCTTCCAAAACCTCGCCGGCATCTCGGTCGCCCACCTGTACAACCTGCGCGCCAGCGCCGGTTACCAGCGCCAGCGCGGACACCATGAGCCGACCCGACCCCGCAGCGTGGCCATCGGCGAGCGCCGGCGGCCCCAGCCCCACGGCGCCCCCGGCTACCTGCGCGTGGACTCGGTCCACCAGGGCGACTGGGATGGCATCAAGGGCCTCTACGTCATCAACCTCGTCGATGCCGTCACCCAGTTCGAGGTCGTCGTCTCCGTCGAGCGCATCAGCGAATCCTTCCTCATCCCGGCCCTGCAGCAGGCCCTGGACGCGTTCCCCTTCGTCATCCGTGGCTTCCATTCCGACAACGGCTCCGAATACATCAACCACCAACTCGCCGCCATGCTCGAGAAGCTGCGCATCGAGTTCACCAAGTCCCGCGCCCGGCGTACCAACGACAACGCCCTGGTCGAAAGCAAGAACGCCTCGGTGGTGCGCAAGCACCTCGGCTATAGCCACATCCCCAGCCACCACGCACAAGCCGTCAACGCCTTCCTGCGCGACCAGCTCACCCCTTACCTCAACTACCACCGGCCCTGCTTCTTCGCCGAGGTCGCCCTCGATGCCAAGGGCCGCCAGCGCCGGCGCTACCGCTACGAGGACATGAACACGCCCTACGAACGCCTCAAGGCCATCCCCGATGCCGCCGCCGCGCTCAAGCCCGGACTGTCCTTCGCCGACCTCGACACCCTCGCTCATGCCATGACCGACAACCAGGCCGCCGAACAACTGAATCGAGAGCGAGGAAAACTGTTCCAACTGATCAAGAACAAAAAAGTCGCCTGACCCCAACAACCCGTCCGCCCAGGCTCATTTCACTATTGGAATGTGCTGTGGGCGCCGTGGCGTGCGTCAGCGCGGCGCGCGTCCGGCCTCTGTCAGTTTGTCGAGAATACGTGCCAGGCAGACGCGCTCGTGGGCATCCAGCCGCGCCAGCAGCGCGGCCTCGTGCGCGCGGGCGCGTGGCGCCACCGCGTCGTGGATCGCCCAGCCCTTGGCCGACAGTGCCAGCACCGAGCGCCGCTTGTCGCCGCGGTGGATGCGCTTGCGCACGCGTCCGGCCGCCACCAGACGCGCCAACGCGCGGCTGACCGTCACCTTGTCCGTCGCGGTACGCTCGGCCACCTCGCGCGCCGACAGGCCCTCGCCGTCGTAGCGTGCCAGCACTGCGATCACCCGCCACTCGGTCACGCCGAGCTCGTAGCGCTGCTGGTACTCGCGCGCGATGGACTGGCTGATGGTGTTGCTGGCGATGGAAAGCCGGTAGGGCAGGAAGTGTTCCAGCTCCAGCGGGGCATGCTCGCGCATGGTGCGGCGCATCCTGCAAATGGTTGCATGTGAAACTATACTGCGACGGTCAGCGGCGCAAGCGCCGCGTGCCCGGCGGAGGCCACCATGAGCGCGCAACCCAACACCGGCATGCAACCGGTGCAGTTCGACAACCCCATGGGCGTGGACGGCTTCGAGTTCGTCGAGTTCGCCGCGCCCGATCCGGCGCCGTTGCACGCGTTGTTCCCGCGTCTGGGCTTCAGCGCCGTGGCCCGGCATCGCCGCAAGCGGGTGACGCTGTATCGCCAGGGCGGCTGCAATTTTCTGGTCAACGAGGAGCCGGGCTCGTTCGCGGCCGAGTTCGCGCGCCGGCACGGTCCCTCGGCCTGCGGCTTCGCGATCCGCTTCAGCAAGCCGGCGGCGTGGGTGCGCGAACGGGCGCTGGGCAACGGCGCCGAAGCCATCGGCGCGCTGGAGAACACCAAGGCCGTGGATGCCCCGGTGATCGAGGGCATCGGCGGCTGCATGCTGTACCTGATCGACCGCTACGGCGCCAAGGGCAGCGCCTACGACGCCGAGTTCGAGTATCTGACCGGCGTCGAGCGCCAGCCCAAGGGCTACGGCCTGACCTTCATCGACCACCTGACGCACAACCTGCACTTCGGCCACATGGAGCAGTGGTCACGCTATTACGAGCGGTTGTTCAACTTCCGCGAGATCCGCTACTTCGACATCAAGGGCGCCAAGACCGGTCTGGTGTCGAAGGCCATGACCGCACCCGACGGCATGGTGCGCATCCCGCTCAACGAGTCGTCCGACCCCAAGAGCCAGATCAACGAATACCTCGACGAGTACAAGGGCGAGGGCATCCAGCACATCGCCTGCTTCACCGACGACATCTACGCCACCGTCGAGTCGATGCGCGCGCAGGGCGTGGCCTTCCTCGACACGCCCGACGCCTACTACGAGGTGATCGACCAGCGCATCCCGGGCCATCGCGAGGACGTGCCGCGCATGGCGCGCAACCGGATCCTGATCGACGCCGATGCCGAGACCAAGCAGAAGCTGCTGCTGCAGATCTTCACCCAGAACTGCGTCGGGCCGATCTTCTTCGAGATCATCCAGCGCAAGGGCAACCTCGGCTTCGGCGAGGGCAACTTCCAGGCGCTGTTCGAGTCGATCGAGCGCGACCAGATGAAGCGCGGGGTGCTGTGACGGGGAACCCCTCTCCCGCCGGGAGAGGGGCTTTGAAGCGTAGACGGATGGACAGGAGCGCGACGGATATGACCGCGACGATCGGCACGCACTACCAATCCGGCTTCGGCAACGAATTCGCCAGCGAGTCCTTGCCCGGCGCGCTGCCCGTCGGACAGAATTCGCCGCAGCGGGTGCCGTATGGCCTGTATGCCGAGCAGCTGTCGGGCACCGCGTTCACCGCGCCGCGCCACCAGAACCGGCGCAGCTGGCTGTACCGCATCCGCCCGGCGGCGATGCATGCGCCGTTCGCGCTGCTGCCCGAGGCGCGCCTCCACAACCGCTTCGACGAGGCGCCGGCCACGCCCAACCAACTGCGCTGGGACCCGCGGCCGCTGCCGGCGACGCCGACCGATTTCATCGAGGGCCTGTTCACCGTCGCCGGCAACGGCGGTCCCGAGGCGCAGGCCGGCGTCGGCATCCATCTGTATGCCTGCAACCGCTCGATGCAAGGGCGCTATTTCTACGACGCCGACGGCGAATTGCTGATCGTGCCGCAGCACGGCCGTCTGCGCATCGCCACCGAGCTGGGCGTGCTGGACGTGGCGCCGCTGGAGATCGCGCTGATCCCGCGCGGCGTGCGCTTCACGGTGACGCCGCCGGACGGCTCCGCGCGCGGCTACGTGGCGGAGAACTTCGGCATGCCGATGCGCCTGCCCGAGCTCGGCCCGATCGGCGCGAACGCGCTGGCCAATGCGCGCGATTTCCTGGCACCGGTGGCGGCCCATGAGGACATCGAGGGCGAGTTCGAGCTGATCGCCAAGTTCCAGGGCCGCCTGTGGTCGGCCGCCATCGACCACTCGCCGCTGGACGTGGTCGCCTGGCACGGCAACTACACGCCATACAAGTACGACCTCGCACGGTTCAACACCATCGGCTCGATCAGCTACGACCATCCCGACCCGTCGATCTTCACCGTGCTGACCGCGCCCAGCGACACGCCCGGCACCGCCAACATGGACTTCGCGATCTTCCCGCCGCGCTGGCTGGTGGCCGAGCACACCTTCCGCCCGCCGTGGTTCCACCGCAACGTGGCCAGCGAGTTCATGGGCCTGATCACCGGCGAGTACGACGCCAAGGCCGGCGGTGCCAGGGGCGGCTTCGCGCCCGGCGGCGCGTCCCTGCACAACTGCATGAGCGGACACGGCCCCGATGCCGCCAGCCACGCCAGGGCGGTGGCACTGGACACCACCCGGCCGCAGCATCTGACCGACACCATGGCCTTCATGTTCGAGACGCGCGCGGTGATCCGGCCCACCGCGCAGGCGCTGGCGCTGCCCGAACTGCAGGCCGACTACTGGCGCTGCTGGCAGAGGCTGCCGAAGCATTTCGATCCGGCACGGCGCGAAAAATGAAGGGCGCGCAGGAGCCACGCGCGCGCGGGCTTCTCGGTGGTCATCCCTTGGGGACTTCTCCGCTGGACTTCCTTCGGCGTTGGTCGTCCTGGGGGCAAAGCCCGAAGGATCGGGTGTACCGGTCACGACGCGCGCGCCGACGAGGTCGCTTCTCCGGACAGATCCTTCGCTGTGCTCAGGATGGCACTGAAAGAAACTTCACCTGCAAGGGAACGCCCTTCGGAAGGAAACGTCACCGGGAAGGAAACGTCACCCGGAAGGAAATGTCACCCTGAGCGCAGCGAAGGGTCTGGTTTCAGGCTGACGCATCAAGGTGCGCGTTGTGCCGTTTGATCGGCCGGCGATCG
>JAJYMF010000260.1 GCA_021787175.1 Pseudomonadota bacterium
CGACGGCGTCCGCCAGCGCGGCGGCCAGCGCCGGCATCGCGTCATGCCTCTGCCAGCGCAGGGCGCTCCGTGGCGATGCGAGGACCGACATCAGAATGCGTCCTCATGCCAGGTGCGGCCGTCGCGCTCGATCAGCGCCACCGCCGCGCTGGGCCCCCAGCTGCCTGCGGTATAGGACTTGGGCGCCTCGTCGCTCTGCGCCCAGGCGGCGATGATGGGGTCGACCCAGCGCCATGCCGCCTCGACCTCGTCGCGGCGCATGAACAGCATCGCGTTGCCGCGCACCACGTCCATCAGCAGACGTTCGTAGGCGTCGGAATGGCGGCTGCCGAAGGCGGCCGCGAAGCTCATGTCCAGCGGCACGCGACGCAGACGCAGACCGCCCGGACCGGGCACCTTGTTCATCAGCCACAGCTTGACGCCTTCGTCGGGCTGCAGGCGCAGCACCAGCTTGTTGGGGGCGAGTTCGCCGGCTTCGCGGCCGAAGATCGAGTAGGGCACGCTGCGAAAGCTGACCACGATCTCGGAGACGCGCTCGGCCAGACGCTTGCCGGTGCGCAGGTAGAACGGCACTCCGGCCCAGCGCCAGTTGGCGACCTCGGCCTTGAGCGCGACGTAGGTGTCGGTGCGCGAATCGCCGCGGCCCAGTTCCTCGAGATAGCCCGGCACCGCGCGCCCCGCGATCGCGCCGGCGCGGTACTGACCGCGTACGGTCAGTGCGCCGGCGTTGCGCGCGTCGATGGGCTTGAGCGCGTGCAGCACCTTGAGCTTCTCGTCGCGGATCGCGTCGGCGGTCAGCGACACCGGCGGTTCCATCGCCACCAGGCACAGCAGCTGCAGCATGTGGTTCTGCAGCATGTCGCGGATCGCGCCGGCGCGGTCGTAATACGCCGCGCGATCGCCGGCACCCACCGTCTCGGCGACGGTGATCTGCACGTGATCGATGTGCTCGGCCTTCCACAGCGGCTCGAACAGGACATTGGCGAAGCGCAGCGCGACCAGGTTCTGTACCGTCTCCTTGCCGAGGTAGTGGTCGATGCGGAAGGTCTGGCGCTCGCTGAACGTGCGCGCCACCGCATCGGCGATCGCGCTGGCCGAGGCCAGGCTGCTGCCGATGGGCTTTTCCAGCACCACGCGCGCTTCGCCCTCGTGCAGGCCCAGCGCGCGCAGATGGTCGCAGACCGGGGTGAACAGGTCCGGATGCAGGGCGAGATAGAAGACGCGCACCGGCGTGGCCGCTGCGCGCACGCGTGCGGCGAGCTGTTCCCAGCCCGCCTCGGCGCGCACGTCCACCGCCTGGTAGCCGACGCGTTCGAGGAAGGCCGCCAGTTCGGCTTCGTGTCCCGTCGCGGTGGCCGCCAGCGCAGTGCGAACCTGGTCGCGGTACTGAGCGTCGTCGAGCGCCTCGCGCGCCACCGCGATCACCCGCGAGCCGGCCTCGAACTGGCCGTCGCGGAAGCGCTGGAACAGGGCCGGCAGCAGCTTGTGCATGGCGAGGTCGCCGGTGCCGCCGAAGATGATCAGGTCGAAGGCTTGCATGGGAGTTCCGTGGCTGAGGGCGTCGCGACCGGGGTTCCAGGACAATACCAGTAACATACCAATAGATCAAAGCGGCAGGCCATGGGTCATGCGCAAAGCGGCTGCAGCGCGACAATGGCGATGATTGGTATGCTTCTGGTATGAGGCCACCCTTGCCCGCAGCCTTCCGCCGCCAATGCCGTGCCGATGCGTCGGGACGCGGCCTGGCCTACCTGAGCCTGCAGCGCGCCATCGTCGAGGTGATCGACGCCGGCGCGCTCAAGCCCGGCGATGCGCTGCCCGGCGAACGCGTGCTGGCGGAGCAGCTCGGCGTCTCGCGCGTCACCGTGCGGCGCGCCATCGCCGGACTGATCGAGAGCGGCATGCTGACCCAGCGGCGCGGGGCCGGAACCTTCGTCGCCGAGCGCATCGTGAAGTCGTTTTCACGGCTGACCAGCTTTTCCGACGACTTGCGCGCGCGCGGCCTGGACTCGCGCTCGCGTTTTCTCGAACGCGCGGTCGGCGCGGCGACGCCCGAGGAGGCGATGGGGCTGGACCTGTCGCCGGGTACCGCGGTGGTTCGACTTTACCGGTTGCGGTTCGCCGGCGAGCGCCCGCTGGTGGTCGAGCGCACCGCCGTGCCGCACGATCTGCTGGCCGATCCCGCGGCGGTGGGCAACTCGCTCTACGACGCCCTGGAGCGCGAGGGCCGTGCGCCCGTGCGTGCGCTGCAGCGCGTGCGTGCGGTGGCGCTCGATGCCGAGCACGCACGGCTGCTCGAGTTGCCGCCCGGCAGTCCCGCGCTCTACATCGAGCGCCGCGCCTATCTGGCTGACGGGCGTGCGGTGGAATTCACGCGCTCGTTCTATCGCGGCGACGTCTACGATTTCGTCGCCGAACTCGGTCGCTGATCCGCTTTCTGCCAGTTCTTCGGCGGCGTGTTCACAGCGCTTGACAATGACGCTCATGCTTCGCTGCGCTGCAGCGTGCAATGGGCATGAAAACGATTACATTGCTGCCCCGTGACACGCCAATGCGGCGGCAGGGGGCAACGCGTGGGGACCACCATCAAAGACGTTGCCGAGCGCGCCGGGGTATCGGTGGCCACCGTCTCGCGTGCCCTCAACGGTCACTCGTCCGTGACCGC
Organism: Pseudomonadota bacterium; assembly: GCA_021787175.1. Lineage (GTDB taxonomy): Bacteria > Pseudomonadota > Gammaproteobacteria > Xanthomonadales > Rhodanobacteraceae > Metallibacterium. The sequence goes on from JAJYMF010000260.1 coordinate 2,666, forward strand.
TGCGGCCCGCGAGCGTGTGCGGCAGGCCGCGATCGATCTCCATTACATGCCGCATGGCGCGGCGCGCAGCCTCAGCATGCGGCGTACCGAAAGTATCGGCGTGCTGCTGCCCGACCTGCATGGCGAGTTCTTCTCCGAACTGATCAGGGGCATCGATGCGGGCGCGCGGACGCGGGGCCTGCACCTGCTGGTTTCCAGTTCCCACGGCGACGCCACCGAAGCCGCCGCGGCGTTGCGCACCATGCAGGGCCGGGTCGACGGCCTGCTGCTCATGTCGCCCTACGTGGACGCGGGTGTGCTCGCCGACAATCTTCCCCGGGGATTCCCGGTGGTGCTGATGAACAGTGTCATCAGCGAGGCGGGCTGCTCCGCGGTGCTGATCGACAACTATGGCGGCGCTTACGCCATGGTTCGGTATCTGGTTGCCAGCGGGCACAAGCGGATCGCCTTCGTCACCGGCCCTGAAAACAACCTCGACGCGCGGGCACGCCTGCACGGCTATCGCAACGCGATGGTCGAACTGCTGCCCGGCCAGGACGAGCAGGTCCTGCGCGGTGATTTCACCGAGGAGGGGGGGTACCGCGCCGGCAAGCAGATTCTGGCGCAGCGGATCCGTCCGGACGTCATCTTCGCGGCCAACGACATCATGGCGATCGGCTGCCTGTTCGCGCTGGCCGAGTCCGGCGCCGACGTGCCGCGCGAGATGGCCGTGGTCGGCTTCGATGACATTCCCATTGCCCGTTACATCACCCCGGCGCTGACGACGGTGCGAGTGCGCATCGCCGACCTCGGCGGGCGGGCGCTGGAGCGCCTGCTGGCGACGGTCGGTCAGCAGGAAGGGGGCAGGGTGACCACCGAAACGATGCAGCCGGAGCTGGTGGTCCGCGCCTCCTGCGGCATGCACGGGCAGGACGCCGACACACTGCTGCAGCCGGGCAAACCTGATACCGCATCCGAGAAGCGCGCGCAGGCCGGGCCTGACGTGTGCCACATCACGCCGGCTGCAGCCAAGCACCGCTAGTCCCGCATTGCACCGTCCAACCCGACACAAGGCAGGGGTAACATGAGAACGCCACAGACCTTCAAAAAGAAATTGCTCGCCAGCCTGATCGCCGCTTCACTGGCGACCCTCGTCGCCGCACCGACCGTTTCGATCGCCGCGAGCGCGGACGCCACCCTGCGCGGTCATGCCGCACCGGGGGCGGTAATCACCGCCAGGGAGATATCCACCGGCGCCTCGCGCCAGACCAAGGCCGACGCGCAGGGGCTCTATACGCTGCTCGGCCTGCCGCCCGGCACCTACCAGGTCAGCGCGGGGCAGGGCATCGAGAGGACGATCAAGCTCAATGTCGCTTCGACCGCCACCCTGGACCTGACCGCGGCGCCGGCTCCGACGGGCAATGTCACCAAGCTCTCGGCGGTCAAGGTCACCGCGACCCTGAATCAGCAGGACGTCAATACCTCGCAGGTGGGCTCGTTCGTCTCGACGCACCAGATCCAGAACATGCCCGCGGCCTCGCGCAACTTCCTGCAGTTCGCCGACACCGTGCCGGGCATGGTGTTCAGCCGCAGCGCCAACGGTGACACCAAGCTGCAGGCCGGCGGCATGGCCGACAGTGCCATCAACGTCTATATCGATGGCGTCAGCCAGAAAAACTTCGTGTTGCAGGGTGGTCTCGTCGGGCAGAATGCCAGTCAGGGCAACCCGTTTCCGCAGCTGGCGATCGGCGAATACCGCGTGATCACCTCCAATCAGGAAGCCGAGTACGGTTCGCTGTCGAGCGCCGCCATCGTGGCGGCTACCAAGTCGGGCACCAACCACTACAAGGGTGACGCCTTCGTCAGTTTCAACAGCACCGGCATGCGCGCGGCAACCCCGGCCGAGAGCGCCGCCGGCAAGAAGACGCCCTCGACCGACAAGGACTATGGCTTCGATTTCGGCGGTCCGATCATCCAGAACAAGGCGCACTTCTACATCGCTTACGAAGGCAAGAAGTTCAATACGCCGAGCACGGTGGTGGCGAATGCACCTCAGCAGTTCGTCAGCCAGTTGCCGGCCAGTGTGCAGTCGCAGATCGGCCCGGCCAACCTGCCATTCCTGGAAAACAACTGGTTCGGCAAAATCGATTACGAGCCGACCGACCGCGACCGCTTCGTGCTGGAATCGCATATCCGCAACGAGACCAGCATCAGCGGCGTCGGCGGCGTTTCGACGCAATCGGCCGGCCTCAACACCATCAACTTCCAGAAGACCGCCGATCTGGCCTGGGAGCACAGCGGTTACGACTGGTTCAACCGCCTCGAGGCCACTTGGCAGGATGCGGCCTGGCAGCCTACGCCCATCCTGCTGGGCATCGGCAGCGCCTATACCGCAGCGCTCAGCTCGTACAACATCAACCCCAACCAGGTCATCCTGCAGACCGGCAATTCGCCGCTGGCTCAGCAGAACAAGGGCCAGCGCGGCACCGGTATTTTCGACCACATCACCTACGACGGACTCGAGTGGCACGGCAGCCACGTGATCAAGGCCGGCTTCGATCTGCAACGCGTCACGCTGACGGCACAGGATGCGGGCAGCAGCAATGCACTCTTCTATTACCAGGTCTCGCCGACCGCCGGTACCGCGAGCATTCCCTATCAGGCGCAATTCGGCGCACTCATCCCGGGCACCAGTCCGGTCTCGGTGAGCAAGAGCACCTTGTTCGACACGTTCTTGCAGGATACTTGGACGCTCAACAAGCACTGGACTTTCAACGTCGGCGTACG
>JAJYMF010000395.1 GCA_021787175.1 Pseudomonadota bacterium
GCCAGCGCCTTGACGCGCCCGTGATAGCGGAAGCCGGAGCGGTCGAACGCGACCTGCTCGACGCCAGCCGCACGCGCGCGCTCGGCCACGAGTTTGCCGACCGCCGCCGCCGCCGCGACGTTCTTGGTGCCGGTCAGGCCTTCGCGGACATCCTTCTGCACCGTCGAGGCCGCGGCGATCACGCGGTCGCCGGTCGGCGCGATGACCTGCGCATACAGGTGCTGTCCGCTGCGGTGCACGGTCAGACGCGCCACGCCGAGGGTGCGGATGTGCATACGCGTGGACTTGGCGCGACGCAGACGGGCAATGTTCTTATCCATGGTTCATCTCCGAAAGCTGAAGGTTTCTGGGGAACCGGCTCTGGGCCAAGCCCCTGCGGCAGAGCCGCATTACGCCTTCTTGGCTTCCTTCAGGGTGATCTTCTCGCCGGCGTAACGCACACCCTTGCCCTTGTAAGGCTCCGGCGGACGGAACGCGCGGATCTTCGCCGCAACCTGGCCGACGCACTGCTTGTCGTTGCCCTTGATCAGGATCTCGGTCTGGCTCGGCGTTTCCAGGGTGACGCCGTCCGGAGCCGCAAAGGACACCGGGTGCGAAAACCCCAGCGACAGGTTCAGGGTCTTGCCCTGCATCGCCGCGCGGTATCCGACGCCGACCAGCTCGAGCTTGCGCTCGTAACCGTCGGTGACACCCTTGACCATGTTGGCCAGCAGGGCGCGTGTGGTGCCGGCAAACTTGCTGTCGATGCCGTCCTCGGCCTGGCAATGAATATGGCCGTCGGCGACTTCAACCTTGACGCCGGCAATGGCGGCCATCGACAGCAGTCCTCGCGCACCCTTGACGGTGATCGCGGCGGTGTCGATCTTGCACTCGACACCCTTGGGCAGCGCGATCGGCTTTTTGGCAACTCGCGACATGGCGGCGCTCCTTAGGCGACGATGCCGATGACTTCGCCGCCCAGACCCTTGGAACGGGCCTGCGCGTCGGTCATCAGGCCGGCGGAGGTGGACACGATGGAGATGCCGAGCCCGCCCAGCACCTTGGGCAGATCGCTCTTGCCGCGATAGACGCGCAGGCCGGAACGGCTGACGCGATCGATGCGCTCGATGGCGGGACGGCCCTCGAAATACTTGAGCTTGAGTTCGAGTTCCGGCTTGCCGGCGATTTTCGCGACCTTGGAGTCCGCGATGTAACCCTCGGCCTTCAGCAGGTCGGCCAGGGCGGTCTTCAGCTTCGACGACGGCATGCGCACCGCCGGCTTGCCCGTGGCCTGGGCGTTGCGGATACGGGTGAACATATCGGCGATGGGATCAGTCATGCTCATGATTCAGTTCCTTGCGTGTGCATCGATATCCGCCGACTTACCAGCTGGCCTTGCGCAGGCCCGGCACATCGCCGCGCATGGTCGCCTCGCGCAGCTTGTTGCGGCCGAGTCCGAACTTGCGGTAGACGCCGTGCGCGCGGCCGGTGATGGCGCAGCGCGTGGTCTGGCGGGTGGGGCTGGCGTCGCGCGGCAGCTTCTGCAGCTTCGACTGCGCCTCCATCTTTTCCTCGTACGAGGACTTGGGGCTCAGCACGATCGCCTTGAGCTGGGCGCGCTTGCCGGCGTGCCGCTTGGCGATCTTGGCCCGCTTGATCTCGCGGTTGACCATTGAAGTCTTAGCCATGGGATTTCCTGCCGATCAGTTGCGGAACGGGAAGTTGAAGGCCTCGAACAGCGCCCGGGCTTCCGCGTCGGTCTTGGCGGTGGTGGCGATGGCGATATCCATGCCGCGCAGCGCGTCGATCTGATCGAAATCGATCTCGGGGAAGATGATCTGTTCCTTGATGCCCATGTTGAAGTTGCCGCGACCGTCGAAAGAGCGGCCGGACACGCCGCGGAAATCGCGCACGCGCGGCAGGGCGATGGCAATCAGACGATCGAAGAACTCGTACATGCGCGCGCGGCGCAGCGTGACCTTGCAGCCGATCGGCCAGCCGTCGCGGATCTTGAACGAGGCCACCGACACGCGCGCCTTGGTCGCTACCGGCTTCTGGCCGGCGATCTTGGCCATGTCGGCGATCGCGTTCTCGAGCACCTTCTTGTTGGCGGCTGCCTCACCGACACCCATGTTCAGGGTGATCTTGGTGATGCGCGGCACTTCCATCACGTTCTTGTAGCCGAAGCGTTCCATCAGCTTCGGAACGACCTGCTCTTTGTAGATAGTCTCAAGGCGCGTCATCGCTGGGTCCTCACGCGTCCACGACCTCGCCGGACGAACGGTAGACGCGTACCTTGCGTCCGTCGTCGAGCGCCTTGTAACCGACGCGCTCGCCTTTGTTCGTGGCGGGGTTGAACAGCATCACGTTGGAAATATGGATCGGCGCCTCGCGTTCGACGATGCCGCCCGGCTGGTTGGCCTGCGGATTCGGCTTGGTGTGGCGTTTGACCAGGTTGACGTTGGCAACGTACACGCGCTCGCCCGCCACGCGCGTCACTTCGCCTCGCTGACCCTTGTTCTTGCCGGTGATCACGAGCACCTGATCACCCTTGCGGATACGGTTCATGGTTTGCGGCCTCTGCTCAAAGCACTTCCGGCGCGAGCGAGACGATCTTCATGAACTTCTCGCTGCGCAGCTCGCGGGTGACCGGCCCGAAAATGCGGGTGCCGATCGGCTCGAGCTTGTTGTTGAGGAGCACGGCGGCGTTGCCGTCGAAACGGATCAGCGACCCGTCCGGACGCCGCACGCCCTTGGAGGTGCGCACGACGACCGCGCTGTACACCTCGCCCTTTTTCACCTTGCCGCGCGGGATTGCATCCCGCACGCTCACCTTGATCACGTCGCCGATGCGGGCGTAGCGGCGCTTGGAGCCGCCGAGCACCTTGATGCACATCAGTTCCCGTGCTCCGCTGTTGTCCGCTGCGGCCAGCGTGGTCTGCATCTGGATCATGACATCGCTCCTGTGCTTACTCGCTGGCGCGCGTGACGACTTCGATCACGCGATGGTGCTTGGTCTTCGACAGCGGCCGGCACTCGGCGATGCGCACCAGATCGCCTTCGCGGCACTGGCCCGCCTCGTCGTGCGCGTGCAGCTTGGTCGAGCGCCGCACGATCTTGCCGTACAGGTTGTGCTGCACTTGGCGCTCGATCAGCACGGTGACGGTCTTGTTCATCTTGTTGCTGACGACGCGGCCCTCGAGGGTGCGCGCCTGATTCGGGTTGTCGCTCATCGCGCGGTCCTCACTCTCTCGCCCAGCAGGGTCTTGGTGCGGGCGATCTCGCGCCGCACGCGGCGCAGCTGCTGGGGCTGGGTCAGCTGACCCGAGCCTTTCTGCATGCGCAGGTTGAACTGTTCCTTGCGCAGATCGAGAAGATGCTCGTTCAGCTCAGGGGCCGACTTGCCACGAAGTTCCTTCAGTTCCATCACAGCACCGCCCGGGTCACAAACTGGGTCTGCACGGAGAGCTTGGCGGCCGCCAGGCGAAACGCCTCGCGCGCCGTGGCCTCGTCGACGCCCTCGATCTCGTACAGCATGCGACCGGGCTGCACCGGGGCCACCCAGAACTCGACGCTGCCCTTGCCCGAACCCATGCGCACCTCGATGGGCTTGCGGGTGATCGGCTTGTCGGGAAACACGCGGATCCAGAGCTTGCCGCCGCGCTTGACGAAACGCGTGATGCAGCGGCGAGCGGCCTCGATCTGGCGCGCGGTGAGATGACCGTGGGTGATCGCCTTGAGACCGAACTCGCCAAAGCTGACGAGATTCGAACAATGGCTGAGACCCTCGTTGCGGCCCTTGTGGACCTTGCGGTATTTGGTTCGCTTGGGTTGAAGCATGGCGCATGCGCTCCTTACTTGGCGGCAGCCGGACGCTCACGGCGTCCTTCGCGTTCGCCTTCCTTCGCCTCCTGCTGCTGCGAGGCGGCGAGGTCGAAGATTTCACCCTTGTAGATCCACACCTTGACGCCGATCACGCCATAGGTGGTCCTGGCCTCGGCAAAGCCGTAATCGATGTCGGCACGCAGGGTGTGCAACGGGACGCGGCCTTCACGGTACATTTCCGAACGCGCGATCTCGGCACCGTTCAGGCGGCCGCCGACGTTGACCTTGATGCCGAGCGCTCCGAGGCGCATCGCGTTGCCGACCGCGCGCTTCATGGCGCGACGGAACATGATCCGGCGCTCGAGCTGCTGGGCGATCGACTCGGCCACGAGCTGGGCGTCGAGCTCGGGCTTGCGGACCTCGGAGACGTTGATGTGCGTGGGCACGCCCATCATCGCCGAGACGTCCTTGCGCAGCTTCTCGATGTCCTCGCCCTTCTTGCCGATCACCACGCCCGGACGCGCCGTGTGGATGGTGACGCGCGCGTTCTTGGCGGGACGCTCGATCTGGATCCGGGAAACGCCGGCCGCGGCCAGGCGCTTCTTCAGCATGTCGCGCACCTTGATGTCGGCGACCAGATACTGGGCGTACTCGCGCTTGCCCGCGAACCATTTCGAGTTCCAGTCCTTGGCGATGCCGAGGCGGATGCCCGTGGGATGAACTTTGTGACCCATCGTTATCGTCCCGTCAGTTGCCAACGACTACGGTGATGTGGCTGGAGCGCTTGAGGATGCGGGCGCCACGGCCCTTGGCGCGTGCATGCATGCGCTTCATGACCGGACCCTCATCGACGAACACACGCGTGATCTTGAGCTCGTCGACGTCGGCGCCGAGATTGTTTTCGGCGTTGGCGACGGCCGCGAGCAGCACCTTGCGCAGCAGGTGTGCCGCCTTCTTGTCGGTGAACTCCAGCACATTGCTGGCCTTGCCCACCGGCAGTCCGCGAACCAGGTCCGCCACGAGGCGCGCCTTCTGCGCCGAGATGCGAGCGCCGCGCAGGATCGATTTCGCTTCCATCGTCGACTCCGTCACTTGCTGGCCGCCTTCTTGTCGCCGGAGTGACCCTTGAACGTGCGCGTCACCGCGAACTCGCCGAGCTTGTGCCCGACCATGTTCTCGTTGATCAGCACCGGCACGTGCTGGCGCCCGTTGTGGACGGCGATCGTCAGGCCCACCATTTCGGGCAGGATCATGGAACGCCGCGACCAGGTCTTGATCGGACGCTTGTTGTTGCTGGAGGACGCAGCCTCCACCTTCTTGATCAGGTGCAGGTCGACGAACGGACCCTTTTTCAAAGAACGCGGCATGGCGGCTTCCCGTTACTTGCGACGACGCACGATCATGTTCTGCGTGCGCTTGTTGTTGCGAGTCTTGTAGCCCTTGGTCGGCAGGCCCCACGGGCTGACCGGATGGCGTCCGCCCGAGGTGCGGCCTTCGCCGCCGCCGTGCGGGTGGTCCACCGGGTTCATGGCCACGCCGCGCACGGTCGGACGGATGCC
>JAJYMF010000297.1 GCA_021787175.1 Pseudomonadota bacterium
TCGCGTGCGGCCGCGATCGTGGCCGGCGATACGCTGGCGCTGAAAAAACCGGATCCGGCCCCGGTCCTGCACGCCTGCACCCTGGCCGGCATCGCGCCCCGGCGCAGCGTTTTCGTCGGCGATGATCGCCGCGATGTCGAGGCGGGGCGCGCCGCGGGGCTGCTCACGGTGGCGGTGGCCTGGGGCTATCTTGGCGGCGAAAATCCGCTCGACTGGCGGGCCGATGCGCTGGTGGCGACGCCGCAGGAACTCGCCGCGCTGTTGCGGCGGCAGGCGCTCTGCGCATGAGCGATGCCGCGCTGCAAAGTTATGTCCGGCACTGGCTCGCCGCGCGTCCGGCGCGACTGGCCTGTGCGCCATTCCTGGGCTCGCACGTTGCGGGCACGGTGCATGCGCTGGCCGCGCTCGAGCATGAGGTTCTGGACGTGCTCGCCAGCGTGCGCGAGCCGCAGGTGGCGGACGCCAAGCTGCGCTGGTGGGCGGACGAGATGGCCGCGGTGCCCGCCGGTACGGCGCGTCATCCGCTGACGCAGGCGCTGGCTGGCGATGCCGCGGCCGTACGGATCGCTGCGGCGCAGTGGAGGCGTCCGGCCGAGTGCGCGCTGGCCGCCGCCGCCGCGACCACGCCGGCCGACGACACGACGCAATGGGAGCAGGCGTTGGCGGTCTGTGCGCCGTGGGCGGCGCTGGAAGCGGCCTGGTGGCACGGGCCGGGCGCCGATTCCGCCGTTGCGGCGCAGGCAGCGGCGGTGGCCTGGCGGGTCGACGATCTGCTGCGGTTGCCGGAACAGCGCGAGCGGCCGCGGCTGCCGCTGTCGATGCAATGCTTGGCGCGCCACGGTCTCGCACGTGACGGTCTCGCCACGGATACGGCCGCCCGCCGCAACGCCGTGCGCGAGCAATGCGCCGCACTGGCCGAGCGCGCGATGGCGCTGCTGCATACCAAGCCGGCACTGGCGCCGCTGCGCGGATTCGATCTGCGCCTGGACGCGGCGTCGCTCCGGCAGGCCGCGCGCAGCACAAACCCGTTGCCGGCCCTGGCGCGGCGGCGCGGCCGGCCCGGTCCCGCCGCCGTGCTGGCGGCCTGGCGGGCCGCGCGCGCCGCCGGCGTCCGCGCGGTCGATCCGGGCCATTGACGGCGCGTCAACGCGGCCCCACCTAGGGTGTCGCATACTGTCCGGGTCTGCCGGGCCTATTCAGTCCAGGAGCCTTCGATGCGACCCGAAAACAGCGCCGTCCGCGCGATGCCCGATGTGGCCCAGGACGCCAGGCCGAACGTGGCGGGCGTGCTCGACTGGGTCGGCATGGGCGGCATCGAAGTGCCGATCACCCTGGTCGATGTCGACGGCCGCAGCGTGCAGTCCGCCGCCCGCGTCACCGCCTACGTCAATCTGCGCACGCCCGAAGTGCGCGGCATCCACATGTCGCGGCTGTACCTGCATGTGGACCAGTCGCTCAGCCACGAGCCGCTGACGCCGTGCTCGATGCGCAAGCTGCTGCGCAGCTTCCTCGATTCGCACGCCGATCTTTCCGACCGGGCGATGGTGCGCGTCGAGTTCGATCACCTGGTGCGCCGCCCGGCCCTGGTCAGTGACAACAGCGGCTGGAAGTCCTACCCGGTGGCGATCACGGCGACGATGCAGGGCAGCGATTTCAGCCTCGAACTGGGTACCCGCATCACCTATTCCTCGACCTGCCCGTGTTCGGCGGCGCTGGCGCGGCAGCTGATCCAGGAGTGCTTCGGCCTCGATTTCGATCCGGCGCAGCCGCTGCACTTCGACGCCGTGATGGCATGGCTGGGCAGCGAGCAGGGCATCATGGCCACGCCGCACAGCCAGCGCAGTCACGCCGAGGTGCGCGTACGCCTGCAGCCGGGTTTCGATTTTCCCATCCTCGACCTGATCAACGCCGTCGAGGGCGCGCTGAAGACGCCGGTGCAGACCGCCGTCAAGCGCGCCGACGAGCAGGCCTTCGCCCGGCTCAACGGCCAGAACCTGATGTTCTGCGAGGACGCTGCACGCCGCGTGCAGCAGGCGCTGGACGCCGATGAACGCATCGCCGATTTCTGGGTGCGCGCCTCGCATCTGGAAAGCCTGCATCCGCACGACGCCGTGGCGGTCGCCAGCAAGGGCGTCGCCGGCGGCTACGGCGCCGCCGACCACGCGCTGGCGCCGCTGAAGCCGCTCTGAGCCGGATGTTCCCGGCTAGCCGCGCGCGAACGCCAGCCGTTCGCCGCGGATGGCGGCATCCACGCGCTGGCCGTCCCACGCCATTCGACCGTTGACGAAGGTCGCGGCGACCGAGCTGCGAAAGGTCTCGCCCTCGAACGGCGACCACGCGCACTTGGACAGCACCTCGGCGACGGTCACCGTGTGCGTCCGGTTCGGATCGACCAGCACCAGATCGGCCGCATAGCCTTCGCGCAGGTAGCCGCGTTCGCGCACATTGAACAGCGTCGCCGGCGCGTGGCTGACGGCCTCGACCACGCGCTCCAGCGTGAGCTTGCCTTCGAAGACGCGCTCCAGCGCGCACTGCAGCGCGTACTGCACCAGCGGCAGGCCGGACGGCGCGTGGTCGTAGTCGAGCGCCTTTTCCGCGGCCAGGTGCGGGGCGTGATCGGTGGCCAGCACGTCGATGCGGCCCTCCGCCAGCGCGCGGGCGATGGCGTCGCGGTCGGCCGCGGTCTTGATCGCCGGATTGCACTTGATGCGGTTGCCGAGACGGGCGTAATCGGCGTCGCAGAAGTGCAGGTAGTGCACGCAGGTTTCGGCGGTGATGCGCTTGCCGGCGACCGGACCCGGGTCGAACAGCGCCAGCTCGTCGGCGGTGGAGATGTGCAGCACGTGCAGGCGCGCGTCGTGACGGCGCGCCAGCGCGATCGCCAGCCGCGTGGACTTGATGCAGGCCTCGCGCGAGCGGATCAGCGGGTGCTGTTCGACCGGGATCGCCGCGCCGTAGCGCGCGTGCGCGGCCGCGAGATTGGCCTCGATCGTCGGCGTATCCTCGCAGTGGGTGATGATCGGCACCCGCGCCTCGCGGAAGATGCCGTCGAGCGTCGCCGGATCGTCCACCAGCATGTTGCCGGTCGAGGCGCCCATGAACACCTTGATGCCGGGCGCGCTCAGCGGGTCGAGGCGGCGGATCTCGTCGAGGTTGTCGTTGGTCGCGCCGAAGTAGAACGCGTAATTCGCGGCCGACACCTCGGCGGCGCGGGCGTACTTGGCCTCCAGCGCGTCGCGGGTGACCGCCGGCGGGCGCGTGTTGGGCATCTCCATGAAGCTGGTGATGCCGCCGGCCACGGCGGCGCGCGACTCGCTGGCGATGTCGGCCTTGTGGGTCAGGCCGGGTTCGCGAAAGTGCACTTGGTCGTCGATCATGCCCGGCAGCAGCCACAGTCCGCCGGCCTCGACGACCGGTTCGCCGGCGCGTGCGGACAGCCCGGTGGCGATGGTCTCGATGCGGCCGCCGCGCACGCGCAGATCGGCGTGGAAGCGGCGGCCCTCGTTCACCAGTTCGGCACCGCGGATCAGCCAGGCATCGTTCATCGGTGTTCCTCATGGGTATGCCGGCAGCGCGCCAGCGTGAAACGCTCGGGGACGGGATCGAGACCGCCGTCGCACAGCGGCTGGCAGCGCAGCAGCCGCCAACCGGCCAGCGCGCCGCCGCGCAGCGGACCGAAGCGCGCCACCGCGATGCGCGCGTAATCGGCGCAGCTGGGATGGAAGCGGCAGCGCGATCCGAACAGCGGACTGAGCAGGCGCTTGTACAAGGCGAGCAGAAACAGGATCAGGCGGGTCACGCGAAGCGCCGATGCGGCGCGCGGATGCAGTGCGCGGCGCTTGCTGGTGTAAGGTCTCTAGGCTATAACAGCCCGCCGTCGCGCCTCAATGGTCGCGACGACGGAGCAGCAGCAGTCGCCGCGGCAAGCGGCGCGTCGCCCGGTGATCCCGGGCACGTCGGGGAGGCAGACGAAATGAAGAAACCCGCAGCGCGGTCCAAACCGGCCAAGGCCGGCAAGGCAGTCCAGAAGAGCAAGCCGGCGACCAAGGCCAAGCTTGTCGCGAAGGCACGTCCGGCGGCCAAGGCCAAACCGGCGGGCAGGGCCGCGGCGAAACCCTCCGTGCGCGCCAAGACGGCCGGCAAACCCGTCGCGAAAAAAGCGGCTCCGGCGAAGAAGGCCGCGGCGGCCCGGCCGGTGACGTCCGGCAAGAAAGCCGCTGCCGGAAAGGCGGCTCCGCGACGTCCGGCTCCGAAGAAGCCGGTCGTGGTCAAGAAGCCGGCCGCCCGCAGTCTCAAGCCGGCGGCCAAGGCCAAGGCCAAGGCTGCGGCGGCTCAACGCAAACCGGCCAAGCCCGTCGCCAAGAGCAAGCCGAAAAGCGCGATCCGGCCGGCGGCTGCGCACAAGACCGCGGCGGCCAGGCCGGTTGCCAAGACGATGCATGCTCCTGCGGTCAAGGCGGCCCCCACCGCCCGACCGTCAGCCGGCGCTGCGCAGCAACCGGCTGCCGCGCACGATCGCGCCATCATTCCACCCCCCATCCGTGTCGCATCCAGCAGGACCCCCGTGAAGTCATCCGCTCGAAAAGTCCCCGTCAGCATTCCCGGCGTCGATGCCGGCATCACCAAGGAGGACGGCCGTTACGCGCTGCCCACTACCGTCACCATCCAGCTTCCGCCCGGCTACCGCCCCTCGTCGAAAGAGGAGTACATGGGGCCGTACCATCTGGCGTACTTCCGCGAGAAGCTGCGCAAATGGCGTGACGATCTGGTCGAGGAATCGCGCCAGACCATGGAGAACCTGCGCGACGAGGTGCGCGACGTCGGCGACGATGCCGAGCGCGCCACACGCGAGACCGAGAACTCGCTGGAACTGCGCACCCGCGACCGCTACCGCAAGCTGATCGCCAAGATCGACAAGGCGCTGCGCCGCATCGAGGAAGGCCGCTACGGCTTCTGCGAGGAAACCGACGAGGAGATCGGCATCGAGCGCCTGGAGGCGCGTCCGATCGCCACCCTCAGCCTCGACGCGCAGGAGCGTCGCGAGCATCTGCAGAAGCAGATGGGCGACTGAGTATCGGACAGGGCGCCGGTTTCGCGAACCTTTCGCGACGATGGCGTCCCGGGATCTGCATCCGTCCGAAGCGGTCAAACGAACACTCCCCGCGCAGGCGGGGAGTGTTCGTTTGCGGTGGTCCGGTCACTGCCGCGCCGCCCAGTCTTCGATGGCGAGGACCGCGCGCAGGCAATCCATGTGGCGGTTGTACAGCGGTACCGGCGCCAGCCGGATCACGTCCGGTTCGCGCCAGTCGCCGATCACGCCGTGTGCGACGAGATGCTCGAACAGCGCGCGTCCGGCGC
>JAJYMF010000217.1 GCA_021787175.1 Pseudomonadota bacterium
ACGTGGTGCCCCTGCGCTTCCAGCAGTCCGCGCAGCACCTCGGCCACGGTCGGTTCGTCCTCGACCAGCAGCAGGCGCCGCGGCTGTGCCGCTGCGACCTCGCACGCGGGCGGCGCCGACGGCGCCTCGACCGCCACCGCGGGCAACGTCACGATCACGCTGAAGCGGCTGCCGCGACCGGATTCGGACTCGAGTTCGATGCGCCCGCCCATCAACTGGATCAGCTCGCGGCAGATCGCCAGTCCCAGCCCGCTGCCGGCCTGACGCTGCGGGCCGTCGCCCTGCTCGAAGCGCTGGAACAGCCGCTCGCGGCTGGCGGCCGGGATGCCCGGACCGCTGTCGCTGACCACGAAGGCCAGCGCCTCGCCGACGCGCTGCAGCTGCAGCCGCACCGCGCCGCGCTCGGTGAACTTGAGCGCGTTGTTGGCGAGGTTGAGCAGCACCTGGCGCAGGCGCGATGCATCGCCCAGCACCCGCGCGGGAAGCTCCGGCGCGATCTCCAGCTCGAACGCCAGACCCTTGCGCGCCGCCAGCGGCTGCTCCAGCGCCGCCACTTCGCGCAGCAGCCCGGCGGGGTCGAACGGCGCCAGCTCCAGCTCGAACCGGCCGGCCTCGATGCGAGCCAGATCCAGCGCCTCGTTGACCAGCTTCAGCAGCAGGCTGCCGGAACGCTGGATGGCCTCGGCATGGCTGCGCTGGCGCGGATCCAGCGGACTGCGCAGCAGCAGCTCGGCCATGCCCAGCACCCCGGTCATCGGCGTGCGGATCTCGTGGCCGAAGGTGGCCAGGAAACGCGTCTTCGCGGCGCTGGCGTCCTCGGCGAGACGGCGCTGCTGTTCGGCCAGATGCATGCGGTGGCGCTGCTCGAGGCGCCGCCGCCAGGCGCCGGCCAGCGCCCACGCCAGCAGCCCGCCCGCCAGCAGGTACAGCGCGTAGGCGCGGGGTGTCGCCCACGGCGGCGCGGCGACGCGGATCGCCAGCGGCGTCATCGCCCCCCACGGTCCGCCGGGCGCCGCCGCCTCGGCCTCGAGGCGATAGCGGCCCGCCGGCAGGCCGGCCAGTTCGCGGCGGCCGTCGGCATCGAGCTCCACCCAGCCGGGATCGAAGCCGGCCAGGCGCATGCGATAGCGCGTATGCGCCGGATCCACGTACGACAAGGCGCGCAGCTGCAGGGTCAGGCCGCGTTCGTGCCAGTCCAGCGCCAGCGCGCCCTCATGCACAAGCAGCGTCACCGTGCGCCCGCGGCGCAGCGTGCTGGCGCGCTCCAGCACCGGCTGCGGCGCCGGCAACGACGGCAGCGATTGCCGCGGATGAAAGCCGAGCACGCCGCCGAGGGTGCCGCCGTAAATCGTGCCGTCGTCCCGCCGCACCAGCGCGGCGGCGGTGAACTCGGGGCTGGGCAGGCCGTCGCGGACGCCGAACAGCCGCACCGCGCGGGTGCCGGGGTCGTAGCGCAGCAGCCCGCGCGAGCTGGCCGCCCACACGCGTCCATGCGCATCCACGTACAACGCCTCGATCTCGACCGCCGGCCAGCCGCTGTCGCTGCCGACCTGCGCGGTGACCCGCACCGTGCCGGCAGGATCGATGGCGAGATGCAGCAGGCGATCCGCATAGGCCAGCCAGAAGCCGCGCGCATCCGGCGCAAACGCGTTGATGCGGCCGCGCGGCGCACCGGGCACGAAGACGAAGCGGCCGCCGTCGAGACGTTCGAAGCCGGCGCTGCTGGCGCGCCAGAGCACGCCATCGACGACAGCGAGCTGGCGCGTCTCGCGACCGGTCGCGGTGTCCAGCGCCGGTGCCAGCGCGGTCATCGCCAGCGTGTCGGGATCGAAGCGCCAGACGCCGTCGCCCGGCGTCGCGGCGGCCACGCCGTCGTCGGCCAGCGGGGCCAGATAGCGCACGCCCGCGCCCAGCGCGTCGCCGCCGAGGTCGCGCGCCCGGCCGTCGGCCCACAGCCGCAGTCCGGATTGATCGCCGATCCACAGCCGGCCGCGGCTGTCTTCGGCCAACGCCACCACCGAGCGCGGACCGAGCCCGATCGCCGCGCCGAGATGACGCACCGCGCCGGTGACCGAGTCGAGGTGGTCGACCATGCCGGTCGGGCCGCCCACCCACAAACCGCCGTCGGCGGCCGGCGCCAGCGCCAGCACGCGGCTGGCGGCGAGGCTGTCGGCAGCCTCGGGCACGTGGCGGAACACGCTGAACGCGCGCCATTGCGGCGACAGATAGGCGATGCCGCCGTCGCGCAGCGCAAACCACAGGCCGCCCTCGCGGTCGCGGCTGACCGACATCACCAGCGCACCGGGCAGGCCGCCGGACAGCAGCGGCTCCGGCGCAAAGCGCGTCCAGCGTCCGCCGGCGTCGCGATAGTCCACGCCGCCCTGCGCCGCCACCCACAGGCTGCCGTCGGGCTCGCGCACGCTGGCGAACGCCTGTCCCGGCAGCGCATGGGCCCCGCGCACCGATGTGGCGACGAGGTCGGCGCCGATGCGATACAGGCCGGCGCTGGTCGCGGCACGGCGATGGACGCCCTCGCCGTCCACCCGCCACACCCGCGGCGGCCGCTCGAGTCCGGCAAAGCGCACGTGATGGAAACGCCCGTCCGGGGTGCGCAGGTCGAGCCCCGCCGCGGTGCCGACCCACAGGTCGCCGTCGGCTTCGGCGCGCAGCGACAGCACGATGTCGGACGCCAGGCTGTCGGGGTTCGCGGGGTCGTGGCCGTAGTGATCGAACCCGTGGTGGTCGCCGCGCAGGCGCTCCAGCCCGCCGGCGTAGGTGCCGACCCAGATCGCGCCGTCCGCGGCCTGCGCCAGTGCCCAGACATCATTGGCGCTGAGGCTGTCGGCGCGGGCATCGGCGTGCCGCCAGTGGCGAAAGCCGCCGCTGGCCGGGTCGTACAGGTTCAGGCCGTTGTCCCCGCCGCCGACCCACAGCCGGCCGGCGCGGTCGACCAGCACCGCGGCCACGTCGTTGGAGGGCAGCGAGGCGGGATCGCGCGGATCGTGGCGGAACACCTCGAAATGCGCGCCGTCGAAGCGTGCCAGGCCATCCGCGGTGCCGATCCAGAGATAGCCCTGCCGGTCCTGCACCACGGCGTAGGCGGCGCTGGACGGCAGCCCGTCGGCGACGCCGTAGCGGCGAAACAGCGGCGTCGGCAAGGGCGCCGGCGCTGTGCTTTTCGACCGGGCCGGCGCGGTCGTCGGCTTGATCGGCGCGGCGCGCGGCGCCGCGGTCGCGGCAAAACCCGCGGCCATCGCCAGGCCGATCCGCAGCAGCATGCGCATGACGCTTCCCCCGCTCCCCGCGGCGATCATGCCAAATCCGCGCGCGCCGGGCAGCCGCTGCAAAACGGAAACGCAGTATTCACGCGCCGCTGGGGGGTGCACCCGCAGCATCGGCCATAATCCCCGGCGAGACCTGCCCGCATGCGCCCCTACGCCGTCCTTGCCTGCCTTGCCCTGCTTGCGCTCGCCCCGCGGGCCCACGCCGCGGCTGCCACCTATCGCTTCGATCCGGTGCACAGCCAGATCACCTTCTTCGTCGATCACGACGGCTACTCCGACGCCTCCGGCCAGTTGCACATCGCGCGCGGCTGGTTCCGCTTCGATCCCGGCGACTGGAGCACGGCCAAGGTGGTGACGGACATCGATCTGGCCGGCGTCGACATGGGCGACAGGGACTGGAACCGCGTCGTCGCCGGCAGCGATTTCCTCGCCGCGCAAGCGCAGCCCTATGCCCACTTCGTCAGCGGCGAGGTCGAGAAGACCGGCGCCGATACCGGCATTCTGTTCGGGCAACTGACGCTGCGCGGCCACACGGTCGGCATCGCCTTTCCGTTCCGCTTCAACCGCCGCGCCTTCACCCTCTACGGCCTGCACACGGTGGCCGGCTTCACCGGACTGGCCACGCTGGACCGCAAGGACTTCGGCATCGATGCCTACACCAAGGTCGTCGGGGTCGAGGTCAAGGTGCTGCTGGAGATCGAGGGCATCGAGGACAGCGGCGCCGAGCAGGCCTACGATCGCCAGATCGCCAGGGAGACCGTGCATGCAGATCAAAAGTGACGACACCCGCTGGGGCGTTCCGGCGCAGTTCTTCCACTGGACCGTGCTGCTGCTGATCGCGGCGCTGGGCACGCTCGGCCTGTACATGGCCGACCTGCCGCTGTCGCTGTGGAAGGAACAGGTCTATCTGCTGCACAAGTCGCTGGGCATCACCCTGCTGGGCCTGGTCGCACTGCGCCTGCTGTGGCGACTGGTCGATCCGCATCCGGCGCCGCCCGACGGCCTGCCGCGCTGGCAGCACATGGCGGCGCGCGCCGTGCATGCCGCGCTGTATCTGCTGCTGCTGGCGATCCCGATTTCGGGATGGGTGTTCAACTCGGCATCCGGTTTTCCGTTGCGCTGGTTCGGTCTGCTGCCGCTGCCGGCGCTGGCGGCGGCATCGAAGCCGCTGGCCGCGACC
Source organism: Pseudomonadota bacterium (assembly GCA_021787175.1). Lineage (GTDB taxonomy): Bacteria > Pseudomonadota > Gammaproteobacteria > Xanthomonadales > Rhodanobacteraceae > Metallibacterium. The sequence goes on from JAJYMF010000217.1 coordinate 4,465, forward strand.
GCCAAGGAAATCCACGAAACGCTGTTCTGGGTGCTGGTCGCGCTGGTCACGGTGCATGCCGCAGCGGCGCTGGTGCACCACTACCACCATCGCAACCACGTGCTGCGGCGCATGCTGCCGTGGGGCCACCGCCCTCGTGATCCCGGAGCCTCGCCATGAAGACTCTCGCCCCGTTCGCCGCGCTGATCTTGTCGGTCGTGTTCGCCACCGCCGCGCACGCCGCCGCCTGGCGTGTGCTGCCGGGCAGCACGCTCGGCTTCGCCGGCAGCTTCCAGGGCGCAGGCTTCAGCGGCCAGTTCAGGCGCTACAGCGCGGCGATCGCCTGGGACCCGGCGCAACCCGCCGCCTGCCATTTCGATGTCCGCGTCGATCTGGCCAGCGCCGATACCGCCAACAGCCAGCGTGACGAGCTGCTGCCGGGTGCGGATTTCTTCGACGCGGCGAAATTCCCCCAGGCGCACTTCGTCGCCAGCGGCTGCAAGCCGGCCGTGGGCGGCACATGGACCACCACCGGCACGCTCAGCCTGCGCGGCGTCAGCCGGCCGGTCGCGCTGACCCTGCATTTTGCGCCGCAGGGTAAGGACGTGGTGCTCGCCGTCAACGCCAGTCTCGATCGCCTGGCCTTCGGCGTCGGCGGCGGCGAATGGGCCGATCCCTCGACGATCGGCCGCACGGTGACCGTCAACGCGCGCCTGTTGCTGGCGCCGCAATGACCGCTGCGGCCTCGCCCGCACCGCACAGCGCACGCACGAGGCCAGCAAGGTAGTCGAGATACATGCGCGGATAGTCGCGGTCGTTTTCCTCGTCGCGCAGGAACGGGTTCATCAGCGTGTGGCGCAGGATCAGCAGGCGGTCGTCCGCGCCGGCCTGCGCCAGATCGGAA
>JAJYMF010000275.1 GCA_021787175.1 Pseudomonadota bacterium
GGACACCAGCGGATCGTCCAGGCGTACCGTGGCGCCTTCCTTCACCAGCCATTCGACGATGGTGGCGTCGGGCAGGCCTTCACCGAGGTCGGGGAGGTGGAATGTCTTGATGTCGGCCATGGTGCGATTCCCTGGATGAGCGGTGAGTCGTGCTGAAAAAATTCTGTCCGCGAAGGACGCCAAGAACGCAAATTCAAGTTTGGTCAGTGCGACACACCCGGTCGTGTTGGCGCGCGTAGGTTAGTTGGATGAGTTGCATACTTCATGGATTCATTTTGCGTCCTTGGCGTCCTTTGCGGACCGCGCTTTGAAGCCGTTCCAGTCCGCGAAGGACGCAAAGAACGCGAAGTTTAGTTTTGATCAGTATGCAGAACCCGTTGGCGCTCAGCGTGACTGCATTGGCTGGGTTGCCCAATCTGCTGGTTGATTTTGCGCCCTTGGCATCCTTTGCGGACCAGAGCTGTTGAGCCGTTTTGGCAAAACGATCTTCACGCCGCCAGCGTGCGCCTGGCCGCGCTGACGATGCGCTCCACGCTGGGCAGATATTTCATCTCCAGACGGAACAGCGGGATGTGGGTGTCGTAGCCGGTGACGCGCTCCACCGGCGCCAGCAGGTCGTACATCGAGTGCTCGGCCAGGCGCGCGGCGATCTCGGCGCCGAAGCCCGCGGTGCGCGGCGCCTCGTGCACGATCACGCAGCGGCCGGTCTTGGCCACCGATTCGGCGATGGTGTCGAAGTCCAGCGGCTTGAGCGTGGCGACGTCGATCACCTCGGCGCTGATCCCTTCGGCGGCCAGCGCGTCGGCGGCCTCGAGGGTCTCCTTCACCTGTGCGCCCCAGGTCACCAGGGTGACGTCGCGGCCGTCGCGCAGCACGAAGCAGACGTCCAGCGGCAGCGCCTCGCCGTCGTCGGCCACCTCTTCCTTGTACTGGCGGTAGATGCGCTTGGGCTCGAAGAAGATCACCGGATCGGGGTCGCGGATCGCCGCCAGCAGCAGGCCGTAGGCGCGTCCCGGCGAGGACGGCAGCACCACGCGCAGACCGGGCACGTTGGTGAAGATCGCCTCGTTGGCTTCGCTGTGATGCTCGGGCGCGCGGATGCCGCCGCCCCACGGCGCGCGGAACACCGCCGGCACGCTCAGGCGGCCGCGGGTGCGGTTTCGCATGCGCGCGGCGTGGCAGATGATGTGGTCCACCATCGGATAGATGAAGCCCTCGAACTGCGCCTCGGCGACCGGCTTCATGCCCTGCGCGGCGAGGCCGACGGTGAGGCCGGCGATGGTGGTTTCGTCCAGCGGCGTGTCGATCACGCGCTGGTCGCCGAATTTTTCCTGCAGGCCGACGGTGGCTCGGAACACGCCGCCGTTGACGCCGACGTCCTCGCCCAGCACGACCACGGACGAGTCGTGGGCCATTTCCCAGGCGAGCGCCATCGTTACCGCTTCGATAAGGGTGATCTGTGCCATGGGGAATCCTTGTCAGCCGTGGCTGCGATCGAGGGCGAGCGCCTGCGCGCGCTGTGCGGCGAGGTCGGCCGGCAGCTCGGCGTAGGTGAAGTCGAACATCGTTTCGAGCGGCTGTGCCTTGGTCGCGAGATAGGCGTTGACCTCGGCATCGACGCGCGCGCCGCAGTCGGACTTCCAGGATTCTTCCTGCTGCGCATCCCAGGCCTTGTTGGTCTCGAGCCAGGCGCGCAGGCGTTTCAGCGGCTCGCGCGTCCACGCCGCTTTGACCTCGGCGTCGTCGCGATAGCGGCGGGCGTCGTCGGCGGTGGTGTGATCGGACAGGCGATAGGTGACCGCCTCGACCACGGTGCCGCCCTCGCCGCGGCGCGCACGCTCCAGCGCCTGATCCATCGCCGCACGCACGGCCAGCAGGTCGTTGCCGTCGATCTGGATGCATGCGAGGCCGGCGGCGATGCCCTTCTGCGCCAGCGTCTTGGCGCCGGTCTGCATCCGCCGCGGCACCGAGATCGCCCACTGGTTGTTGATGATCACCGCCACCAGCGGCAGCTGCATCGCGCCGGCGGCGTTGATGGCGGAGTAGAAATCGGCTTTCGAGGAGCCGCCGTCGCCCAGCGTGCACACCGCCACGCGCGGCTCGCCGCGCAGCTTGAACGCCATCGCCGAGCCGGCCGCGTGCAGACACTGGGTGGCGATCGGCACGCACCAGGCGAAGTCGTGGGCCGGACCGGAAAAGTCGTTGCCGCGCTCGTCGCCGCCCCAGTACATCAGCACCTCGCGCGGCTTCACGCCGCGCACGAATTGCGCGCCGTACTCGCGATAGCTGGGCGCGAAGACGTCTTCCGCGCGCATCGCCGAACCGATGCCGACGTGGGTGGCCTCGGCGCCGAGGCAGGAGGCGTAGGTGCCCAGCTTGCCGGTGCGCTGCAGGGCGACGGCTTTGCTGTCGAACACGCGCACGAAAAGCATCGTTTTGTACAACTCGACCAGACGGGCGAAATCGCGCGCCAGCGGCGGCAGATCCTTGCCGACGGGCTTGCCCTCGGGGTCGAGGCATTGCAGATAGGGAATCTCGAACGCGGCAGCAGTGGACACGACAACCTCCCGGCGTGTGGATGCGGCATGCCGGAGCGGCGCGGGTGCGATCCAGTGCGCGCCTGCGCGTCCGTAACAACCGCCTAGAAATAGCAGGCGGCGGCATCCTCCGGCAAGGCGCGGCGCAGCAGGTGCGGGTTGCGAGCAGGCCCCGGGACGGCGCGTTCATGCGCTCCGCCGGCGCCCGGGCGGCACTTCCGCCGCGGCCCAGGTACCCGCCGCGGCGTTACCATGCGGCCAAGTCCGCAAGGCCATCCATCCCCATGAGCGACGACAATCGCCGCGCCCTCGAAGCCGGCATCGCCACCGATCTGCGCGATCGCCTGACCTACGCCGGCTACCTCGGTCTCGATACCCTGCTCGCCGCGCAGCGACCGCTGTCGCAGCCGCCGCACCACGACGAGCTGCTGTTCATCATCCAGCACCAGGTCGCCGAACTATGGATGAAGCTGATCGTGCACGAGCTGGCCGCGGCGATCGCGCACCTCGAGCGCGACGAGCCCGATCCGTGCCTGAAGATCCTCGCCCGCATCAAGCAGGTGCAGCGGCAGTTGTTCGAGCAGTGGGCGGTGCTGGAGACGCTGACGCCCAGCGAGTACATGCAGTTCCGCCATGTGCTGGGACCGGCCTCGGGCTTCCAGTCGCTGCAGTACCGGCTGATCGAGTTCATGCTCGGCAACAAGAACGCCGACATGCTGGCGGTGTTCGCGCACGATCCCGCGGCGCAGACCCGGCTCGGGCAGGCGCTGGCCGCGCCCAGCCTCTACGACGCCTTTCTCGCGCATCTGGCGCGGCGCGGCCACGGCGTGCCGACGGCCTGCCTGACGCGCGACCGGCGCCAGCCGCACGTGTTCACGCCGGAACTGGTGCCGGTGTTCAAGGCGATCTACGAGGCCACCGAGGCGCGCTGGTCGGAGTACCACCTGTGCGAGCAGCTGGTGGATGTCGAGGAGAGCTTCCAGCTGTGGCGCTTCCGCCACATGAAGACGGTCGAGCGCATCATCGGCCACAAGCGCGGCACCGGCGGCTCCTCGGGCGTGGGTTTTCTCAAACAGGCGCTGGATCTGACCTTCTTTCCCGAACTGATCGAGGTGCGCACGGTGCTGCACGCCCATTGAGAGCGCCCGCTGTCATGCGCTGAATGAACTTACGCGCGCGCCGGCGATCCCACGTCGCAATGCCCACCGGACCGATCACAGGGGATGAGTCGATGAGCACCGAAATCGCCGCCGCAAATCCGCATGCCGCTCCTTCCGACCGCTGGGGCCATCCGCGCGGGCTGTGGATGCTGCTGGGCGTGACCGTGGGGCTGAACTTCGCCTTCTACGGCTTTCGTTCCTTCGTCGCGCCCTATCTTGCACAAACCTTCTTCGCCAGCCTGCCCATCGGCGAGGCGCTGCGCGACGCCAATGTGCTGACCGCCGGCGTCGGCGCGCTGCTCTACGCCACGCACGTGTTCGGCGGCTGGATCGCCGACAACGTGCTGGGCGAGGTGCGCGCGCTGCGCACCGCGCTGTGGCTGGAAGCGCTGGCGCTGGCGCTGATGGCGTGGCCGACGCGCACCGTCTTCGTGCTGGCGTTGGCGATCTATGTGCTGGGCGCGGGCCTGAGCATTCCGCTGACGGTGCTGATCGGGCGCAACTACGGCCCCGACGATCCGCGCCGCGACGCCGGCTACACGCTGTTTTATCTGGCGATCAACCTCGGCGCCTTCGTCGCGCCCTTCGTTTGTGCCGACTGGATCGGCGGCCGTTTCGGCTACCGCTACGGCTTTCTCGCCGCCAGCGCCGGCGTGGCGCTGGGCGCGCTGCTGTTCGAACTGCGCGGCAAACCGCTGGAAGCCCGGCAGCCGCCGGCACGCTACGGCGGTCCGCGCGCGCTGCCGGCGGTGCTGCTGGGCATGCTGGCGCTGCTCTATCCGACCATGCTGCTGCTCGAGCACTCGCAGTTCCTCGGCGCGGCGGTGAATCTGCTGCTGGGACTGCTGATGCTCTATTTCATCGTCAGCAGCCTGCGTCGCGGCGATCGCGTGCAGACGCAGCGCTACCTCGCCATGCTGCTGCTGTTCGCGGCCAATATCGCGTTCTGGGCGCTGAGCCTGCAGGGCGCGACCTCGCTCAATTTCTTTGCCCGCGACTACGTCAACGCGCCGTTCGACTTCAGCCTGTTCCAGTCCTTCAATCCGCTCTACATCCTGCTGTTTGCACCGGTGATGGCGGTGCTGTGGCCGTGGCTGGACCGGCAGGGGCGCAACCCCTCGACGCCGCGCAAGTTCGGCATCGGCCTGCTGCTGGTGGCGCTGAGCTACGGCGTGGTGGCCTATGCCGTCCATCATCTGACCGGCGCCGACGGGCGTGTTTCCTGGCTGATCCTGGCGCTGTGCTATCTGCTGCAGACCATCGGCGAGCTGGCGCTGTCGCCGATCGGCTATGCGATGGTCACGCGCCTGGCCGCGCCGGACGAGTCGTCGCTGGCGATGGGCGGCTGGTTCTTCGGCATCGCCATGGCCTACCAGCTCTCGGGCCAGATCGCGGCCATGACCACCACCGGCAGCGCCAGCGGCATCGCCGGCTACGCGCATGTATACGGGCTGCTGTTCGTGTGGGGACTGCTGGCCAGCGCGCTCTATCTGCTGGCCGCGCCGCTGATCACCAAGCTGATGCACGGCGCGCGCTGAGGAAGGTCTGAACAAGTTCAGACCTTCCTCGAGCCATGGACGGCTTGCCGCGCATCGAGCACGCAAGTGCTTGATGCGGCGTAGCCGAGTCCGGACCCCGGAGCAG
>JAJYMF010000323.1 GCA_021787175.1 Pseudomonadota bacterium
ATCTTGGTTCGTCGTCTCGGCGGCTACGCGCAGCGGCACATGGGAGGTCTGTCTGAAGATCCAGACCTTCCTCGACGGATTGCGCGCAGCGACCCAGCGCGCCGAAGCGGATGCCGCGGACGTACGCATGCGCCCGGAGGGCGAAGCGTGAGAGGGACGTCGGTTCGGGTTCCGGCCGGACTGCTGCCGCGTCCCCCGGATGCCTGGAAGCGGGCCGCAAAAAAGCCGGCTTGCGCCGGCCTTTTTGCGCGGATCCCGGCCGTTTCAGCCCAGCGCGCGGATGTGCGCGCTCAGGCGGCTCTTGTGGCGCGCCGCCTTGTTCTTGTGGACCAGGCCGCGACTGGAGTAGCGGTCGAGCACCGGCTCGGCGGCCTTGTAGGCGGCCTCGGCGCCGGCCTTGTCCTTGGCCTCAAGGGCCTTGACGACCTTCTTGATCGTGGAGCGCAGCATGGAGCGTGCGCTGGCGTTGCGCATGCGGCGCTGCTCGGACTGGCGCGCGCGCTTCTTTGCGGACTTGATGTTGGCCAAGGGAAAACTCCGAACGCAGGTAGGGAAAAGACGGAAAGTATGCGGCAGTGCAGCGGGCAGGTCAATGTGGAAGCGGGACCGGGGACCCCTGAAGAGCCGGGACCCGGGTCCCGGGTCCCGAACATCACACCGCGGAGCCCGCTGCCATGAGCGCCCCCCGTCCGGGCCTGCTGCGCGGGCTGGCCTCGTTCAGCTCGATGACTTTCGTCTCGCGCGTGCTGGGGCTGGCGCGCGAGACGGTGATCGCGATCGTGTTCGGCGCCAACGCCTACACCGACGCGTTCTGGGTGGCCTTTCGCATTCCCAATTTCCTGCGCCGGCTGTTCGCCGAAGGCGCCTTTTCGCTGGCCTTCGTGCCGGTGTTCACCGAGGTCAAGCAGCGTGGCGACGAGGCTGCGCTGCAGGCGCTGGTGGCGCGTGCGGCCGGCACGCTCGGCGGCATACTGCTGCTGGTCACCGCGCTCGGCGTGTTCGGGGCGTCGTGGATGACGCGGCTGTTCGCGCCCGGCATCGTCGACGACCCGCTGCGCTTCGCGCTGACCACGAACATGCTGCGGATCACCTTTCCGTTCCTGCTGTTCGTGTCGCTGACCGCGCTGGCCGGCGGCGTGCTCAACGCGTATCACAAGTTCGCGCTGCCGGCGCTGACGCCGGTGATCCTCAACCTGTGCATGATCGCCGGTGCGCTGTGGCTGGCGCCGCATCTGGCGGTGCCGATCACCGCGCTGGCCTGGGCCATCCTGCTGGCCGGCGTGCTGCAGCTGGCGGTGCAGCTGCCGGCGCTGCGCAAGCTGGGTCTGCTGCACACGCCGCGCTGGGGCTGGCGCCACTCGGACGTGCAGAAGATCCTCAGGCTGATGCTGCCGACCCTGTTCGGCTCCTCGGTGGCGCAGGTCAATCTGCTGCTGGACACCCTGATCGCCTCGTTCCTGATCGCCGGCTCGCAGACCTGGCTGGCGCAGTCGGACCGGCTGATGGAGTTTCCGCTGGGGGTGTTCGGCGTGGCGCTGGGCACGGTGATCCTGCCCAGCCTGGCGCGCCACCACGTCGGCACCGATCGCGTCGGCTTCCAGCACGCGCTGGACTGGGGCATCCGCACCGCGCTGCTGATCGCGCTGCCGGCGGCGCTGGCGCTGGTGCTGCTGGCCAAGCCGATGATCGCGACCCTGTTCCAGCACGGCCGCTTTACCCCGTTCGACACCGAGATGGCGACGCTGTCGCTGACCACGCTCAGCCTCGGCCTGCCGGCGTTCGCCCTGGTCAAGGTGCTGGCGCCGGCGTTCTACGCGCGGCAGGACACGAAAACGCCGGTGCGCGCGGCGGTGGTGTCGATGACGGTCAACATGGCGCTCAACGTGATCTTCGTCGGGCTGCTGTTCTGGCGCTGGCATACGCCGGCCGATCTGACTCACGGCTGGCTGGACGGACTGGCGCGCGTGCCCGGCCTGCACATGGCGCTGGGCCTGGCCAGCGCGCTGGCAGGTTATCTCAACCTGACCCAGCTCTGGCTGGCGCTGCGGCGCGCCGGGGTCTATGCCGCACAGCCGGGTTGGGGCCGCAACCTGCTGCGACTGGGCGCGGCGATCGCGGTGATGGCGGCGGTGCTGCTGGCCGGGCGCTGGTACTGGCCAGACTGGACCCACGACAGCGCGTGGCTGCGCATCGGCCGGTTGTCCGCACTGCTGGCCGGATCGTCGCTGGCCTACCTCGCGGTGCTGTTCGCGCTGGGCTTCCGTCTGCGCGAGCTGCACGAGGCTTGAGCGCCGGCGCCATGGCTATACTCGCGTGATGATGAGTGTTTCCCGGGACGCCGCTGGGCCCTGTCTGGCCCCCGGCGGCAGCGTGCTGGCCGTGGGTGCCTTCGATGGCCTGCACCGCGGCCACGCGGCGCTGCTGGCGCATGTGCGTGAGCGAGCCGCCGCGCGTGGCCTGCTGCCGATCGCGATCAGCTTCGAGCCGCTGCCGCGCGCGTTCTTTGCGCGCGAGCCGCTGCCGCGCCTGGGATCGGTGCGCGACAAGCTCGAGGGCATGGAGGCCGCCGGCATCGCGCGGCTGCTGCTGCTGCGCTTCAATGCCGCGCTGGCGGCGATGAGTGCGGAGGCCTTCGTGCGCGAGGTGCTGGTGCGGCGCGCGGGCGCGCGCGAGATCTGGGTGGGCGAGGACTTCCGTTTCGGCCATGCCCGGCGCGGCGATGTCGCCCTGCTCGAACGCCTGGGCGGCGAACTCGGTTTCGCCACGCAGGTGTTCGATACCCAGCACGACGCCGGTGAGCGGGTGTCGAGCAGCGCGATCCGCGCGGCACTGGCGGCGGGCGCGTTCGCCGACGCCGCACGCCAGCTCGGTCGGCCATTCGCGATCGGTGGTCGCGTGGTGCGCGGCCAGCAGCTCGGCCGCACGCTGGGCTATCCGACCGCCAATATCCGCCTCGGCCGTCGCGTCAGCCCGGTCGCCGGCATCTTCGCGGTGCGCGTGCATGGCGTTGGCGCCCAGTCCATGCCCGGCAGTCGCTCCGGCGCATCCTTCGCCCGCGACACTGGGGCATCCCTGCCCGGCGGTCGCTCTAGCGCATCCTTCGCCCGCGACACTGGGGCATCCCTGCCCGGCGTTGCCAGTCTCGGGTTGCGGCCGACCGTGGGCGGCCGCGAGCCGCTGCTGGAAGTGCATCTGTTCGATTTCGACGGCGATCTCTACGGCCGCCGCCTCACGGTCGAGTTCGTCGCCAAATTGCGCGACGAGGAAAAATTCGCCAGCCTCGACGCCCTGACCGCGCAGATGCATCGCGACGCTGCCGCGGCGCGCGCGATCCTCGGCGTCCCCCTTTCCGTTTCCGCCTGAGTCCCCGCCGTGAGCATGGATTACAAAGCCACCCTGCAGCTGCCCCAGACCGACTTCCCGATGCGCGGCGATCTGCCCAAGCGCGAGCCGGCGTGGCTGGCGGAGTGGGAGCGGGCCGGGCGCTACGCGCAGATCCAGGAAAAAACGGCCGCGCGCAGCAAGGTGTTCGTCCTGCACGACGGCCCGCCCTATGCCAACGGCGCGATCCACCTCGGCCACGCGGTCAACAAGATCCTCAAGGACGTGGTGGTCAAGTCCAGGCTGCTGGCCGGCTACCGCGCGCCCTACGTGCCGGGCTGGGACTGCCACGGCCTGCCGATCGAGATCGCGGTCGAGAAGAAATTCGGCAAGGCCGGCGACAAGCTCGATGCAGCGCAGTTCCGGCAGAAATGCCGCGAGTACGCCGCCGTCCAGATCGACCTGCAGCGCGCCGACTTCAAGCGCCTTGGCGTGCTCGGCGACTGGGAGCGTCCGTATCGCACCATGGATTTCAGCTACGAAGCCGACATGCTGCGCGCGCTGGCGCGCATCGTCGAACGCGGCCACGTCACCCGCGGCTTCAAGCCGGTGCACTGGTGTTTCGACTGCGGTTCGGCGCTGGCCGAAGCCGAGATCGAGTACCAGGACAAGGACTCGCCGGCGGTCGACGTCGCCTTCGACGCGATCGATGGCAAGGCGCTGGCGGCGAAGTTCGGCGTCGAGGCCGGCGACGCCATCGTCGCCGTGCCGATCTGGACCACCACGCCGTGGACGCTGCCGGCCAATCAGGCGGTGGCGCTGAATGCCGATATCGACTATGTGCTGGTCGAAGGTCCGGCGCGCGCCGGGCAGCGCGTGTTGCTGGTGCTGGCTGCGGCGCTGGTGGACAAGGCGCTCGCGCGCTACGGCATCAGTGCGCCACTCGTGCTGGGTCACGTCAAGGGCGCGCAGCTTGCCCCTCTCCCTCCAGGAGAGGAGCCTGTCCTGAGCTCGACGCAGGATGCCCGAAGGGCGGGTGAGAGTGCGCTCACTGCCGAGCTTGGCGCGGATACCGAACCCTCACCCCCAGCCCCTCTCCCGGCGGGAGAGGGGGGTGTACTGCTGCAGCATCCCTTTTACGCGCGCCACGTGCCGATAGTGCTGGGCGAGCATGTTTCCGCCGAGGACGGCACCGGCGCCGTGCACACCGCACCGGGCCACGGTCAGGAGGACTTCGCCGTGGGCCAGCTCTACGGCCTGCCGGTGATGAACCCGGTGGATGGTAGAGGCGTGTTCCTGCCTGACACCGGGCTGTTTGCCGGTCAGCACGTGTGGAAGGCCAACGCCGCCATCGTCGAGACCCTGCGTGAGCGCGGCGTGCTGCTGGCGCATGCGACCCTGCGCCACAGCTATCCGCACTGCTGGCGGCACAAGACGCCGGTGATCTTCCGCGCCACGCCGCAGTGGTTCATCGGCATGGACGTTGCCGGGCTGCGCCGCGATGCGCTGGCCGCGATCAGGAACGACGTCACCTGGTTCCCGGGCTGGGGCGAGGAACGCATCGCCGGCATGGTCGCCGGGCGTCCCGACTGGTGCATCTCGCGCCAGCGAACCTGGGGCGTGCCGATCGCGCTGTTCGCCGACAAGGCCACGGGCGAGCCGCATCCGCGCTCGGTCGAGTTGCTGGAGCAGGTGGCGCAACGCGTCGAGCAGGGCGGCATCGACGCCTGGGCGGCGCTGGATGCGCGCGAGCTGCTGGGCGACGAGGCCGAGCGCTACGAGAAGGTCAGCGACGTGCTCGACGTCTGGTTCGATTCCGGCGTCAGCCATTTTTGTGTGGTCGATGCGCGGCCCGAGCTGGCGCGCGGCGACCAGGCCGACTACCGGGTGATGTACCTCGAAGGCTCGGACCAGCACCGCGGCTGGTTCCAGTCCTCCCTTCTGACGCGCGCCGCGATGACCGGCCACGCGCCCTACGACCAGGTGCTGACGCACGGTTTCACG
>JAJYMF010000296.1 GCA_021787175.1 Pseudomonadota bacterium
TGGAGAACCAGCGCGACGACCTGGTCGTGATCCTGGCCGGCTACAAGGACCGCATGGACACGTTCTTCCGCAGCAATCCGGGCATGTCCTCGCGCATCGCGCACCACATCGATTTTCCCGACTACGGCGCCGACGAGCTGTTGGCGATCACCCTGCTGATGGCGACGCGGATGAACTACCGCTTCGACGACGACGGCCTGCAGGCGATGCGCGACTACATCGCCCATCGCGTCGCCCAGCCGCACTTCGCCAACGCCCGCTCGATGCGCAATGCGCTCGACCGTGTGCGCCTGCGCCAGGCCAACCGGTTGTTCCGGCAGGCCGTGGCAGGCACGGGCGTCGTGGCCGAGAGCGCCGATGCGCTGATGACCCTGGTGGCCGCGGACATCCGCGCCAGCCGCGTGTTCCAGGACGGTCTCGGCGCGACAGCGGGCGCGAACGAAGACCCGCCGCACTGAAGCCTTGCGAAGGATGGAGAGTGAGCCATGCCGTACTCGCGTCCGACCCTGTCGAAATTCCTGATCGAGCAGCTGCGCGGCAGCGTGCGCGAGCAGCAGCTCGCCGCGCTGCTGGTGGACGTTGCCGCGGCGGTCAAGACGATTTCCGCGATCGTCGCCAAGGGCGCGCTGGACGGACGCCACGGATCGCTGCAGTCGCACAACGTGCACGGCGAGATGCAGAAACCCCTCGATGTGCTGACCCACGAGATCTTCCTGCGCTACTGCGAGTGGGGCGGCCTGCTGGCCGGCATGGCCTCGGAGGAAATGGAGCAGCCCTGCGCGATTCCCGCCGAGTACGCGCGCGGCCCCTACCTGCTGGCGTTCGATCCGCTCGACGGCTCGTCCAACATCGACGTCAACGTGGCGGTCGGTTCGATCTTCTCGGTGCTGGTGCATCCCGGCAGCGAGGCGCCGGCGGCGGCTGCCGACTTCCTGCAGGCCGGCGTGCACCAGGTCGCCGCCGGCTATGCCATCTACGGGCCGAGCACGATGCTGGTGCTGACCATCGGACAGGGCACGCACGGTTTCACGCTCGACCGCGAGATCGGCAACTTCATCCTCACCCACCGCGATCTCGCGATTCCGGCCGATACCGCCGAATTCGCGATCAATACGTCCAACGAGCGCTTCTGGGAAGCGCCGGTGCAGCGCTACGTGAGCGAGTGCAAGTCCGGCGCGAGCGGCGTGCGCGAGCGCGACTTCAACATGCGCTGGATCGCCTCGCTGGTCGCCGAGGTGCATCGCATCCTGATCCGCGGCGGCGTGTTCATGTATCCGCGCGACACCCGCGTGCCCGGCAAGCCGGGCCGGTTGCGGCAGCTCTACGAGGCCAACCCGATGGCGCTGCTGATCGAGCAGGCCGGCGGCAGTGCCAGCACCGGTTGCGAGCGCATTCTCGACGTCGTGCCCGGCGAACTGCATCAGCGCATCGCGGTCATCCTCGGCTCGCGCAACGAAGTCGCGCGCATCGAGCGCTACCACCGCGAGCACGCGGACGGCAGCGACCGCCCCTTCGTCTCGCCGCTGTTCAACGAACGTTCGCTGCTGCGCCCCGATCCGGCCTAGCGCGTGCGCTCCGGGCGTTGCGGATTCGAGCGGTACTGAGGGATCCCGTCACTACTCAAGGGCGTGCGGCATGTCCACCAAGCATCCCATCGTTGCGGTCACCGGATCATCGGGCGCCGGCACCACCACCGTGATGCAGAGTTTCCAGCACATCTTCCGCCGCGAGGGCCTGCGCGCACAGGTGGTGGAGGGCGATTCATTCCATCGCTATGACCGCGCCGGCATGCGCCAGGTGATGCAGGAGGCGGAACGGGCCGGCAATCGTCACTTCAGCCATTTCGGCCCCGAAGCCAATCTGTTCGACGAACTTGAGGCGCTGTTTCGCAGCTACGGCGAGAGCGGCGGCGGCAAGGTCCGCCGCTACCTGCACGACGCCGGCGAGGCCGCGCCCTTCGGGCAGAAGCCCGGCACCTTCACGCCGTGGGCCGAGGTGTCCGTCGACAGCGACCTGTTGTTCTACGAGGGCCTGCACGGCGGGGTGAAGCTGGATGGCGTCAACATCGCCGGCCACGCCGACCTGCTGATCGGCGTGGTGCCGATCCTCAATCTCGAGTGGATCCAGAAGATCAAGCGCGACCAGACCCATCGCGGCTACACCCAGGAGGCGGTCGTCGATACCATCCTGCGGCGCATGCCCGACTATGTGCGCTACATCTGCCCGCAGTTCAGCAACACGCACGTCAATTTCCAGCGCGTGCCGACGGTGGACACCTCCAATCCGTTCATCGCCCGCGAAATCCCGACGTCCGACGAGAGCCTCGTCGTGATCCGTTTCGCGCGCCCGAGGGGCATCGACTTTCCGTATCTGCTCAACATGCTGCACGACTCTTTCATGAGCCGACCCAACAGCATCGTGGTGCCGGGCGGCAAGATGGGTCTGGCGATGGAAATGATCTTCACGCCGATGATCCTGCAGTTGATGGATCGCAAGAAGCGCGCGGGCTGAGGATGATCATGAACGAATCGAGCCCGCACACCCGCGGCTGTTCATCGATGCATCCGCGGCCGCCGTGCGCCGTCGGCACCGCCGCCGCAAGAGACGTGGCGACGGGCTTGTTTGCGGAGCGATCCTGATGGACCAGCCGCTGACCGCCGCGGTGGACGGCATCCTGTTCGATCTCGACGGCACCCTCGTCGATACCGTGCCGGATCTGCTGCAGGCGACCAACGACGTGCTTGCCGATCTCGGGCTGGCGCCGCTGGACGCGATACGCATCCGCGGCATGATCGGCACCGGCGAGCGCGACCTGATGCGGCAGGCGCTGGCCGCGGTGCTGCGCGAGCCGCCTGTGGAGACGCTGCTCGAGCAGGCGCATCGCGCTTTCGACAGCGCCTATGCGCAGGCCAATGGTCGGCACTCACGGCTGTACGACGGCGTCGAATCCGGGCTGCGCCAGTTGCATGATCGCGGTCTGCCGCTGGCGGTTGTCACCAACAAGCCGCACGCGTTCAGCGTGGCGCTGTTGCAATCGCTCGGCGTGGCCGACCGGTTCGCGGTGATCGTCGGCGGCGACAGCACGCCGCTGCGCAAGCCACGGGCCCTGCCGCTGCTGCATGCCTGCGCGCAGCTCGGCATCGCACCCGCGGCGGCACTGATGGTCGGCGATTCGCCGATCGACGTGGCCGCGGCGCGTGCAGCGAATTGCCGCGCCGTCTGCGTGACTTACGGCTACACGCGAGGCCAGGACCCGCGCGAATTCGGCGTGCCTCTGCTGTCGCGCATCGATGCGCTGCCGGGGCTGCTGCAGACACCGTTGGCATCCGGCGCGATCGTTGCGCTCTCTTTTCCTGCTGCCTGACCTGCGGAGCTGCACCATGGCCCTGATCGCACTGCGTCAACTGCTGGATCACGCCGCCGAGCACGGTTACGGCGTGCCGGCCTTCAACATCAACAACCTCGAGCAGATCAACGCCATCATGATGGCGGCCGATGCCTGCGACGCGCCGGTGATCCTGCAGGCCTCGGCCGGAGCGCGCAAATACGCCGGCGAACCGATGCTGCGCCGGATGGTCGAGGGCGCGATCGAGATGTACCCGCACCTGCCGGTGGTGATGCACCAGGACCACGGCGCCAGCCCCGCGGTCTGCCAGGCCTCCATCCGCAGCGGCTTTTCCAGCGTGATGATGGACGGCTCGCTGCTGGCCGACATGAAAACGCCTTCGTCGTACGCCTACAACGTCGAGGTGACCCGACGCGTGGCCGAGATGGCGCATGCGGTCGGCGTCTCGGTCGAGGGCGAGCTGGGTTGTCTGGGCTCGCTCGAGACCGGGCAGGCGGGCGAGGAGGACGGCGTCGGCGCTGCCGGCACGCTGGATCACTCGCAGTTGCTGACCGACCCCGAGCAGGCCGCCGATTTCGTCAGTCAGACCGGCGTCGACGCGCTGGCTATCGCCATCGGCACCTCGCACGGCGCCTACAAGTTCACGCGACCGCCCAGCGGCGAGATCCTGGCCATGGACCGGCTCAAGGCGATCCATGCACGGCTGCCGGACACGCATCTGGTGATGCACGGATCGAGCTCGGTGCCGCAGGAATGGCTGGCGGTCATTCGCGAATTCGGCGGCACCATCAAGGAGACCTACGGCGTGCCGGTGGCGGAGATCGTCGAGGGCATCCGCCACGGCGTGCGCAAGGTCAACATCGACACCGACATCCGCCTGGCGATGACCGGCGCGATGCGCAGGCTGCTGATGCAGAAGCCCGAGGAATTCGATCCGCGCGCGTTTCTCAAGGCGGCGCAGGCTGCGGCCAGCGGCATCTGCAAGGAGCGCTTCGAGGCTTTCGGCTGTGCCGGACAGGCCGGCAGGATCAAGCCGCTGGCGCTGGAACGTTTCGCGCGTGCCTACGCCGAGCGCGGCGTCCGGGCCGCCTGAGCGGCGGGCAAGGCGATCCATGGTAACGACGGCACCACCCGGCGAACTCGGCTGCAGTGCGGCTGACTTCCGCCTGCCTGATCTGGGCGGCAATCGGCTGGCTCTGGCCGACGTGCGCGGTTCCGGCGGCCTGGTCGTTGCCTTCATCTGCAACCATTGCCCCTACGTGCGCTCGGTATTGCCGCACCTCATGCGCGATGCGCGCGCGTTGCGCGAGCTGGGCATCGGCATGGTGGCGATCAACAGCAACGATGCCGAGGCCTACCCCGAGGACTCGTTGGCGAACATGCGCGAGTTCGCACGCGGGGCCGGTTTCGACTTTCCCTATCTGCACGACGAATCGCAGGACGTGGCACGCGCCTATGGAGCGGTCTGCACGCCGGACTTCTTCGGCTTCGACGCACAGCTGCGGCTGCGCTACCGCGGCCGGCTGGATGCCTCGCGCAAGGACCTCGTGGCCGATGCGCCGCGCGAGCTGTACCAGGCGATGTGCGCGATCGCCGCCGGCCGCAGCCCGCCGACGCCGCAGTTTCCAAGCATGGGCTGTTCGATCAAGTGGAAGCCGCAGGCGCCATGAGCGCGGCACAGCCGGGCAGATGTTCAGGGCGGTTTGAGAAACCGTTTCGGCACAAGGACGTGCCGCCGCGACATGCACGCAAGCTGGTCGCGGCAAAGGTGGCGCGGCTTTGCCGCGCCCGTTTGCCTGCAAACCGCGGCAGGACGCCCGGTTTTGCAAACTGATGTTCAGGAGAAGCGTTCGGAGAGCCGGTAGATCAGGTAGCCGCTCTCGCGGCGGGCGCGTTCGGCGAAATCCGCGAAGAACGAACTGATGTTGCGGAACTCCGCGACCAGGCCATCGCGATCGT
>JAJYMF010000083.1 GCA_021787175.1 Pseudomonadota bacterium
GGTTGGCCTCGCGCACGTAGATGCCAACGTGGGCGATCTCCGGATCGGTATAGGTACACCACGGAATGATCAGAGCACTCAGGCGTTCGCGACCGCCGAACAGCGCGTTTTTCACCGCAATGCGGGCCGAAGCGGCGGCGGTAGCGGTGTACTGCTGCTGCAGGCAGGCGTCGCCGGCAGCATGGATGCGCGGATTGCTGGTGCGCAGATGATCGTCGACGCGGATGCCGCCATCGATGGCCAGTTCGACGCCGGCCGCTGCCAGGTTGAGCCCTTCCACGTTCGGCCGCCGGCCGACGCCGGTGAGGATCGCGTCGACGGCGATCGTGTTGCGGTAGTCGTCGCTGACCAGATCGACCAGCTTCTGCCCGTTCTCCACGCGCACGGCAACCACAGTGGTATTCAGGCGTACCTCGATGCCGTCGCGGGCAAACGCATCGGAGAGAATCTGCGCCGCGTCGCGTTCTTCCCGATCGAGAAACAGCGGCTTGTCCTGCACGATGGTAACCTGCGCGCCGAGCCGGCAGAATGCCTGGGCCAGTTCGCAGCCGAGCGGCCCGCCGCCGATCACCAGCAGCCGGCGCGGCAGTTCGGTGAGGTTGAACGCGTTGGCGCTGGTCAGGTAGCCGGCCTCGCGCAGGCCGGGGATCGACGGAACATGCGGTCGCGCGCCGGTGGCGATCATGGCCTTGCCGAAGCCCAGCTTGTCGCCGTTGACCGTCAACGTGTCGGCGTCGGTGAATTGCACGTTGCCGAAAAACACGTCCACCCCGGCCGCAGCCAGCTTGCGCACCGACTCGGCGCCGCCGAGATGGCTGCGAATGCGCCGCACGCGCTCCATCGCGGCTGCGAAGTCGACCTGGATGTCGCCGGGGATCCGCGCGCCGTAGCGACGTGCGTCGCGCATTTCGGCATACAGCCGCGCGGTGCGGATCAGCGTCTTCGACGGTATGCAGCCGGTATTCAGACAGGTACCGCCAATCAAGTGGCGTTCGATCAGCGCAACCTTGGCACCGAGCGCGGCGGCCGCCTGCGCGGCGGCCAAGCCAGCGGGGCCGGCGCCGACAATCACCAGCTGATAGCGGTCCGCGGGGATCGGATTGCGCCACGCTACGGGATGCACGTGGGCAAGCCGCTCGCGCTCATACACGTCCTGCGGGGTGGTGGGCGGAGCGTCGTGCGGCGACATCAGCAGGCTCCGTCAGGGTCGGGCGACTGCAGCCAGCCGCCGCGAAATCCGGCCACGCGCAGGCCGTCGCGCAGGTATGCGCAGCCGCGCATCAGCTGCCAGATGCGGCCGCTGCGATGGTTCTCGATCATCATCAGCACGATGCCCTGGTCGAGCCCGTAATGCCCCGCGGAAACCCATGCACGTCCGTTGGCGTCAGTAAGCGTCGGGTTGAAGCCGCTCGAGAAGCGATCTTCGGACAGCATCTCCGGATAGCGCGCCATCATGCTGCGCACAGCGGCGAGGGCGATTTCGGGCGCGAACGGCAGCGACGCCAATACCGATGATGTGGACAGGGTGCCGTCGTCCGGCCCGTACGGCACGCCACGTGCGGCATAACCGAACAGGCGTCGCGCCTCGTTGAACACGTCCGGCTGTTCATCGCTGGGGCCATCGCAGGCCGTCAGGCCCCAGCCGTTTTGATCGTAACCGGCGAATTCGTGCGGGTTGCGCCAGGTGTACTCGCGCTGGATCAGCACCGCGCGCCGGCTGTTCTCGAAATAGTCCGAGCGTTTCTCGCGCATGAAGCTGTCGCGGATGCCGCGAAAATCGATCCACGCGTGCGAGAAATGATGAACGAACAGCGGCCCCGCATAGAGATAGTCGTGGTCGTACAGATTTTCCCACTGGTAGGTGGCGGTCCATGCCCGGTAGCAGTCGCCCATGATCGGGTACGTGGGCGAACCCATGGCCAGCACGTAAAGCAGGATCGCTTCGCTGTAGCCTTCCCATCCATAATGGAGAAATCCGCATTCGGGCTTCCAGCCTTGGCGGATCGTGTTGCCGTCGTCCTGTGCCCAGCGCCAGTCGATGCGCCGATACAGAACGTCGACCAGTTCACGCAACTCGATTTCATCGGTCGTGTCCGCCGTGAAATACATGCCCGTGGTCAGCGCGCCGGCGATCAGCAGCGCGGTATCGATCATCGACAGCTCCGATTGCCAGACGCGGATGCCCGTGCGGATGTCGAGGAAGTGGTAGTAGAACCCCTTGTAGCCGGTCGCCGTGGGGCTGCCGCTCTGGTCGCTGTCGCGGAAGAAACGCAGCGCAGCGAGACTGCGTTGGGCCGCATCGGTACGCTCCATCCAGCCCCGTTCCACCGCGACCGGGTACGACGACAGCGCAAAGCCGACCACGGCGATGCTGACGGGTGAGTCGTCACGCGACGTATCGGCCGCCAGCCCGTTGAGGGGATTCACGGCCTTCAGGAAATAGCCGAATGCAGCACGCTGCAATAGGTCGAGCAGCGCCTCGTCCGCAAGCGGGGCTATCGCAGTCATCGAATGTGTTCCGGGTACGACATTACGTGACGGAAGATATTTCCGGTGCCAGACAGACTTGCAGCAGCATGCGGAAGACCGGTGGACCATGAAAATTACGCGGCGCGGGCAGTTAAAAGCGCCAATGCCGCGATGGATGCATGTGCCGCATGCAGTACGCAGGAATTCAGTATTGAATTGGTCAATTGTTGTATTGATGCTACTCCGGCATCCTGAACGGGGCATGCGTTTCACGCGACATTATTTTGGCGCCGTCGTATGCTCGTGCATCGGCACCGCACAGGTCATGAGTGCGGATCACGCGCAGGAGCATGCAGCCTTATGCCGTCTTGCCGACCACCATTTGGCGCTGCGCCACGACTGCAATTGCTGTCGAACGGGCGCCTTTCGGTGATGGTGAATGCCGCCGGCTCGGGCTACAGCCGCTGGCGCGACTCCGCCGTCACCCGCTGGCGCGAAGACCCCGTCGGCGACGGCTGGGGCAGCTACCTGCTGTTGCGCGACGAGGAGAGTGGCGCCGCTTGGTCCGCGGGATTGCAACCCTGCGGCATCGAGGCTGATGCCTGCACGGCCACGCTGTCCGACGGACACGTGAGCATCACGCATCGCCGCGGCACGCTGACCGGCGTGCTCGATGTGGCGGTCGCTGCCGATCACGATGTCGAATTGCGCCGCATCACGCTCACCAATCACGGTGAAGGTCCGCGCGAGATCACGTTGACTTCGTATGCGGAACTCGTGCTTGGCCCGGCCGCAGCCGATGCGGCCCATCCGGCATTCTCCAAGATGTTCGTGCAGACCGAATGGGTGGAGCAGGACAGGGGCCTGCTGGCGACACGGCGGCGGCGCGCACCGGACGAGGCCGAGGTGTGGGCCGCGCATGTGGCGGTGGTCGAGGTCGATGACGACGGTGCCTGCGAGTTTGAAACCGATCGCATGCGCTTCCTCGGCCGCGGTCGCACGCTGCGCCACGCGCAGGCGATGCAGGCCGGTGCGGCACTGTCGAACAGCAGCGGTTGCGTGCTCGATCCGGTCTTCAGCCTGCGCCGGCGGGTGCGCGTCGCCCCCGGTGCCAGCGTGCGGGTGGCGTTCTGGACCGCGCTGGCCGACTCGCGTGCTGCCGTGCTCGCACTGGTGCAGACGCCGCGCGCAGACGGCGCCTGCGCACAGGTATTTGCCGGATCCGTGGCCCATGCCATCGCCGAACAGGCACGTCTCGGTATCAATGCCGTGCAAGCTGGCCGTTTCGGAGCTCTTGCCGGTGCGCTGCTGTATGCCGACCGCAGCATGCGGGCGCCGGCCGGAATGCTGGAGCGCGGCCGCGGCGGTGCACCCGTGCTGTGGAGCTGCGGCATTTCCGGCGACCGTCCCATCGTGCTGCTGCGCATTGGCGCCGAATCCGATCTGGCACGGGTGCACGAGGTGCTGCTGGCGCAGCGCTACTGGCAATCGAAACGGCTGGGGGTCGATGTCGTGTTGCTCAACACCGCCGGCAGTGGCGGCGACCCGCTGCAGGCAGCGCTGAACGAACGGGCACAGGCACAGAACGCCTGCTTGAAGGCTGAACCCGATGCCGTGCCCGTCGCGGTATTCGCACTGCGCGACAGCACCCTTTCCGATGCGTTGCGCGCCGGGCTGGCCACCGCCGCACGCATCGTGCTGGATGCAGCGGATGGGCTGCCAGACCCCGCGTCGGGAGATCGCGACGGCGATCCCGCAGCGTCGGTCCCAATGCCCGGGGATCCTTCACCCACGTCGCAAGCGGCAGCCAACGATGCGGTATCCGCGCCGTCGATCACGCAGACGCCACGCGAGTTCGACAACGGCACGGGCGGTTTCATCGAGTCCGGCCGCGCCTATGCCATCACGCTCGACGGCGACCGCTGCACGCCGGCGCCCTGGGTCAACGTGATCGCCAACCCCGGTTTCGGGTTCCTGGTTTCGGCCGAGGGCGGCGGATACACATGGTCGCTCAACAGCCAGCAGAACCCGCTGACGCCGTGGCCCAATGACCCGGTCAGCGACACGCCGCATGAAGTGCTGTACCTGCGCGACGAGGACAGCGGCGAACTGTGGAGCGCCACGGCGTTGCCGATCCGTGTGCCGGCGGCGACCTACAGCGTCCAGCACGGCAAGGGCTGGAGCCGCTTCACGCACGCTGCGCACGGCATCGAAGTGGCCTTGCTGCAATTCGTGCCGCCGGCTGATCCCGTCAAGCTGTCGCGACTGTGCCTGCGCAACCGTTCCGCGCGCACGCGGCATGTGTCGATCACCGGCTATGTCGAATGGGCACTGGGTGCGAATGGCAGCGTGACGGCGCCGTTCGTGGCCACCTCGCGCGACGCGGAAACCGGCGCGCTGTTCGCACGCAACGCGTGGCGCGCCGAGTTCGGCGAACGCGTGGCTTTCATCGACCTCGGCGGCCGGCAGCGTTCGTGCACCGGCGACCGCCTGGAGTTTCTCGGTCATCATGGCGCCGTCGATCGTCCGGTCGCGCTGACCGGCAACATCCCGCTGTCGGGGCGCATCGGCGCCGGGCTGGACCCCTGTGCTGCGCTGCAGACATCCATCGCATTGGCGCCCAACGAACAGATCGAAATCGTGTTCATGCTCGGCGATGCCGCGTCGCGCGCCGAAGCGCAGGCGCTGGTCGGGAAATACCGCACAGCCGATCTCGACGCCGTGCTGCATGACATGCGTGCGCAATGGGACGCGGTGCTCGACACTGTGCAGGTGCGCACGCCGGATCGCGCGATGGACATTCTTCTCAACGACTGGCTGCTGTATCAG
>JAJYMF010000140.1 GCA_021787175.1 Pseudomonadota bacterium
CGCGCGGTGTTGGCATCGACCGCGGCCTTGTAGGCATGGGCACGGTTCATCAGGCCCTTGGCGGTGACGCAGGTCAGCAGCCAGGTGAGCTCGGGGATCTCCGGGATGTCGGACTGGCGGTAGAAGGTGACGCGCGCCGGGTCGAGCCCGCAGGCCAGCCAGGTGGCGGCGATCTCCAGACGCGAACGCGCGATGCGTTCGGGGTCGTCGCACTTGATCAGCGCGTGGTAGTCGGCCAGGAAGAAAAACGCATCGGTATCCGGCTGCGCCGCGAGCCGCAGCGCCGGCCGGATGGCACCCACGTAATTGCCGAGGTGCGGCGTGCCGGTGGTGGTGATGCCGGTGAGGACGCGCGTGCGTGCATTCATGTGCGGAGCTCTGCCGTGTTGCGTGAGCTCCGCAGTGTAACGGGGCGGCACCGCCTGTGATGCCATGCAGCACAAGTCCGTGAGCAGCATCGGCGCACCGGCCCGCCGCTATGCTCGGCGCTGGCCGATCGCCTTGCCGGGAATCCGTCCATGCCGCTGCGTCCTATCCTTCTTGTGCTGGCCACCGCTCTGGTGGGCCTGGTGCCGCTGTCCACCCTCGCGGCAACAGCCGCCCCCGTCAGCGGCACCGATCCGGCAGCCATGCGCGCCACCGTCGATGGCCTGCTGGCGCGCATGACGCTGATGGAAAAGGTCGGCCAGCTCACCATCCTCGGCGCCGACCACAAGGATCTCGCGGTGCTGATCCGCAAAGGCGAGGTCGGCGGCACCAATGGCGTACTGCCGGGCGTGGACGTGGCTGCCTACACACGGCGCATGCAGCATCTGGCGCTGCAGTCGCGACTGCATATCCCGCTGCTGTTCATGGGCGATGTGGTGCACGGCTTCCGCACGATCTTGCCCATGCCCATCGGCCTGGCCGCCACCTGGGATCCGGCGCTGGTGCAGCAGGCCATGCATGCCGCCGCGCAGGAAGCCACACGCGCAGGTGTGGACTGGACCTTTGCGCCGATGGTGGATATCGGACGCGATCCGCGCTGGGGCCGGGTATCCGAGGGCGCTGGCGAAGACCCCTACCTCGACGCAGTGATGACCGGCGCCGCCATCCGCGGCTTCCAGGGCAAGAACCTGGCCGCGCCCGACGCCATGCTGGCCACGGCCAAGCACTTCGCCGGCTACGGCGCCGTGCAGGCGGGCCGCGACTACAACTCGGTATGGCTGCCGCGCTACCAGTTGGACTCGGTCTACCTGCCGCCGTTCAAGGCCGCGGTGGACCAGGGAGTGGGCGCGGTGATGGCCGCTTTCATCGCATTGAATGCCGTACCGACCACTGCCGACGGCGCGTTGATCCATGGAGTGCTGCGCCGGCAGTGGGGCTTCGACGGGTTGGTGGTGTCCGACTACGACGCCGTGCCGCAACTGCAGCAGCATGGCATCGCCGCCACGCCGGCCCAGGCGGCGCAGGAGGCCATCGACGCCGGCATCGACATCGACCTGCACAGCGGCACCTACCTGAAGGAATTGCCCATGCTGGTGCGCGAAGGCAAGGTGCCGATGACGACCGTGGATGCCGCCGTGCGCCGCGTACTGGAGGCCAAGTACAGGCTGGGCCTGTTCGCCGATCCCTACCGCCACGGCGGGCGCAGGGGCGACTCGCCGATGGCAGCGCCCTCCGCGGCACACCGCGCACTGGCACGCGAAGTGGCGGCACGATCGATGGTGCTGCTACGCAACCAGAACCACACCCTGCCGCTGCGCAGCGACCTGCAGCGCATCGCCGTGATCGGTCCGCTGGCCGACGACCGCCTGGATCTGCTGGGTCCGGTGCATGCCGAAGGCCAGGCCGATGAAGCCGTGAGCGTGCTCGCCGGCATCCGCCAGGCCGTCTCGCCGCACACGCAGGTGCTGTACGCGCCGGGCACCCGCGTGCGCGGCCACAGCGAGGCCGGCTTCGCGCGGGCGGTGGCGCTGGCGCGCAGCGCGGACGCAGTAGTTCTGGTGGTGGGCGAAGATGTCGCCATCGTCGGCGAAGGCAACAGCCGCTCGCACCTGGGCCTGCCGGGCAATCAGCTGGCCCTGGTCAAGGCGGTGGCCGCCACCGGCACACCCGTGGTGGTGGTGCTGATCAACGGCCGCGCACTGGCGTTGCCCTGGCTGGCCAGCCATGTACCGGCGATTCTGGATGCCTGGATGCCGGGCACCGAGGGCGGACCGGCGGTCGCCGACGTGCTGTTCGGCCGCGTCGATCCCTCGGGCAAGCTGCCGGTAACCTTCCCGCGCGACCTCGGCCAGGTGCCGCTGTTCTACAGCCAACTGCGCACCGGTCGGCCGTACAACCCCGACGATCCCTACACCACGCGCTACGTGGACGTGGCCAACACGCCGCTGTTCCCGTTCGGTTACGGCCTCAGCTACACCACGTTCGCGATCGGCGACGTGCACGCCGACCGGGTCCATATGCCCTGGAACGGCACGCTGGCGGTCACCGCGAGCATCCGCAACACCGGCGCGCGCAGGGGAGCCGATGTGGTGCAGCTGTACGTGCACGACGAGGTGGCCAGCGTCAGCCCGCCCCTGCGGCTGCTGCGCGGCTTCCGCCGCGTGACGCTGGCGCCGGGCGAGCAGCGTACGCTGCACTTCCGCCTGACCCGCCACGACCTGGCCATCGTGCAGAGCGACCTGCAATGGCAGGCCAATCCGGGGAACTACCGCATCTACGTCGGCGACAGCTCGACCGCGACGGACCACGTGGATGTCACGCTGGAGGCGCCCGCCACGCCGTAGCGAATGCGGCCGCACTGGCTGGGCACACATGCGTGTGGGCTCCCGGCAACCTGCGGCTGCGGCGACTCCACGCCGGCATGGCGCCCCTTTGCGACAATCGGCGCCGAACGTCGCAATGCCGACGGCAACTGCAACTACAAGGCGTAGCTCAGGTTGAGCGACCCCTGCCAGGGCGCGACCAGCTGATTGCCGTTGACGTGCTGGTACACCGGCACGCCGACGCTGAGGTCGACACGCAGGCGTTGCCAGGCCAGCTCCATCCCCGGCGCAACGACCAGGCGCTGGTAGCCGGAATTGCCTGGATCGGCCTGCACGCCGCTGTCCTTGCCGCGCAGCGACAGCAGCGCCTGCAGCACCGGCGTCAGGTGCGTGCCGCCAATGTCCCAACCCTGCGGATAGACGCCGAAGGCGGTGTCCAACTCCTTGCCGGGCCGGTAACCGGCGCGGCTGCCGGCCGGCAGGTCGGCCATGGTCTGCACGAACGCGCCCCACGCGCCATCCGCGCCGAACTTCCACTGGTGATAGCCGCCCAGCAGCAGATCGGTGGTGCCGGTGCCGATCTCGGTGTCGCGGTCGAAGTTGGGGTAGGTCCAGTCGCCGGTGGCCAGCTTCATGCCGAGCATCAGGCCGCTGGAGCGATCCGGCGAGAAGCCGGTGTACATGCCCAGCACGCGCAGGTCGCCCAGTGCGCCGTGGTCGAAGCTCAGCGGCTGTCCGGCATCGTCCAGCGTCGTGAAATGGCGCTGCCAGTACGGCAGTTCGACGCGCAGGCCCCAGTCGCGGTTGAAGAAAGTCTGCACACCCACGGTCTGGAACAGGGTGCGGATGTTCTTGTCGGCGTTGGCCGAGGCCGGCGCGCTGGCGCTGCCGGACCAGTTCCTGGTCTGGTCGAGATAGTCCACGCTCGCGAACAGCTCGGTGCCGTTGCCGAGGGTGGACGGCAGCATATTGCCGGCGCCCACGCTGAACATGCCGCAGCCGCAGGCACAAGCATGCGCTGCCTGCGGCAGAGCGAGGAGCAAAGCCAGGTTCAGCGCGAGCGCGCCGGTAGACTTGTGCGACATCCGGGAATTTCCGTCATTGACGTCGAAGACTAGATAAAAACTTCGGATGAAATCCAGACTCCAGACCCGCGCCATCTTGCCGCATCACCCACCAATGCGTTTGCCGAGACCACCATGCCCATCCTCGCCACCTTGCCACTGCTGCTGGCCGGCACACACATGCCTGCGAGTCAAAACGCACCGCCCGCCAACGACCAACCGCTGCTGACCTTGCCCAAGGTCGAGGTCGATCAACGGATCGAACCGTTCTGGAAACCCAAGCTGCAATACCTGATGCCCGAGGTCGATGGCGCGCTGATCACCGCGACCACCAAGACCACGGTCACGCACATGGATCAGATTCCGACCGTGGCGCAGGACAACCTCACGCAATTGTTCGTGCGCACGCCCGGCATCATCGTGTCGCAGGAGCAGGATCCACTGCGCGTGAACCTCACCTACCGGGGCCTGGGCAATCCGCAGGAATCCGAATACGTGCTGGTGCTGCAGGATGGCATCCCCACCGAGCTGGACTGGATCGGCTTTCCAACCCTGTACTACCAGCCGCCATTGCAGGGCGTGCGCGAGATCCAGGTGATCCGCGGCGGCAACAGCCTGCTGTACGGGCCGGAGCCGGCGCCGGTGATCAACTTCGTGTCCAAGGGCGCGGTCGCCGGTGCGCCGTTCGGCGCCAGCACCGAGCAGATGATCGGCAGCCACGGCGGCTGGCAGACCTACAACGTGGTCAAGGGCAGCCGCGGCGATGTCGCCTGGCGCGTGGCCGGATGGCTCAACCGCAGCGACGGCCCGCGCGCCAACAGCGGCTACGAGGTCAAGGGACTGGATGCCGACCTGCTGTGGACGCCCAGCGCGACCTCGCAGTGGGGTCTGGCGCTGCATCTGTACGACGCCGCGTCCAACGACGCCGGACGCCTCACTTACGCGCAATGGGCGGCCAATCCCGGCCTCACCACCACGCCGGCCAACCGCGAGTGGGCCGACCGCAACGTCGCCGTGCTGACCCACGAGCAGCGGTTCGGCGACCACTGGCGCTTCTACGGCAAGGCCTGGGCGGGTGATTCCGAGCTGACCCAGCGCGTGGCCAACCCGGCGGTACCGCCGCAGCCGCGGCCCACCGTCACCAACATCCAGGATGCGCGCTTCCGCTACGTCGGCACCGACCTGCGCCTGCGCCATGACTTCGGCCCCGGCGATACCCTTACCTTCGGCACCGTGCTGTACCACTCCGACGCGCCGCTGCGCGGCGCCAACTACACCTACCTGCTGGCGCCGCGCGATGCCACCAGCGGCGTGCCCACGCTGGTGCAGGGGCGGCATTCCGACTACGCCGCGGTGTTCGTCGGCGGCCTGTTCCGCTTCGGGCCGCGGCACCGCTGGCACATCGTGCCCGCGCTGCGGCTCGATCACGAGAAGGTCAGCGTGT
>JAJYMF010000068.1 GCA_021787175.1 Pseudomonadota bacterium
GATCTAACCTGGCGAGCATGGTGCAGACGACGCTGAGCGCCGGCCTGGTGCTGCGGCCCTCGTATCTGTTCGCGCTGGCGGCGCTGCTGCTGGTGGCGATCGCCGAATGCGGGCGCATCCCGGTGGACAACCCCGCCACCCATCTCGAGCTGACCATGATCCACGAGGGCATGCTGCTGGAGTACAGCGGTCGCCATCTGGCGCTGATGGAGTGGGCGGCGCAGCTGAAGCTGGCGCTGTTCGCGGCGCTGATCGTGGACCTGTTCCTGCCGTGGGGCATCGCCGCCGGCTTCGCGCCGGGCGCGCTGGCGTGGGCGGCGCTGGCGCTGGCGCTGAAGCTGGGCGCGCTCGGCGCGCTGCTGGCGGTGGCCGAGACGGTGCTGGCCAAGATGCGCCTGTTCCGCGTGCCGGGATTCCTCAACCTGGCCTTCCTGCTGGCCCTGCTCGGTCTGCTCAGCCACGTCATTCTGGAGGCCGCGACGTGAGTCCCGCCGCGATGCCGCTGCTCGATCAGGCGGTGCTGGTGCTGGCCGCGATGGCGCTGTTCACCGCCTTCGCGCTGCTGGCGCAGACGCGCCTGACGGCGGCGATCCACACTTTCGCCTGGCAGGGCGCGCTGGTGGCGGCGGTGGCGGCACTGACCGGGCGCGCCAGCGGCGATGCGCATCTGTACGTGTCGGCGCTGATCACGCTGGCGCTGAAGGTGGCGCTGATCCCGTGGATGCTGCACCGGCTGGTGCGACGGCTGGCGCTGGAGCGGCAGGCCGATCCGCTCGAGCATCCCGCGCTGACCCTGCTGGCCGGCGCCGGCATCGTGGTCTTCAGCGACTGGGTGGCCGAGCCGGTGGCGCGCTTCGACCTCAGCGCCACGCGCAATGTCATCGCCATCAGCCTGGCGATCGTGCTGCTCGGCCTGCTGATGATGGTGGTGCGGCGCCAGGCGGTGGCGCAGGTGCTGGGCTTCATGGCGATGGAGAACGGCCTGTTCCTGGCTGCGGTCGCCAGCACGCACGGCATGCCGCTGGTGGTCGAGCTGGGCGTCGCTTTCGACGTGCTGGTGGCGATGGTGCTGTTCGGCGTGTTCTTCCTGCAGATCAAGGACAGCATCGATACCCTCGATGTCGATCGCCTCAGCCAGCTCGCCGAACCGGTCGAGGACGACGCGCGCGGAGACGCGCCGTGAACGCGTTGCTGCTGACGGTGTTCACACCGCTGGCCGGCATGCTGCTGCTGGGCGCGCTGCGCAGCGCGCGCGTCGCCGGCTGGCTGAATCTGGCCCTGTGCGCGCTGAGTCTTGCCGGCGCGCTGTGGCTGGCCGCGGATGTGCTGGCGCACGGCGCGGTCGCCGGCGATTCCTTTCGCGTCGATGCGCTGAGCGTCTATCTGGTGGTGCTGACGGCTTTCGTCGGCCTGACCACGGCGGTGTTCTCGCGCCCCTACATGCGCTACGTGCACGAGGAAAAGCGCGTCAGCCGCGGCGGTCTGCGTCTGTACCACAGCATGTACCAGGGCTTCCTGTTCACCATGCTGCTGGCGCTGACCACCGACAACCTCGGCATCCTGTGGGTAGCGATCGAGGGCGCCACGCTGGCGACCGTGCTGCTGGTGTCGCTGTACCGCACGCCGGCGGCGATCGAGGCGGCGTGGAAGTATTTCATCCTCTGCGGCGTCGGCATCGCGCAGGCGCTGTTCGGCACCGTGACCCTGTATTTCGCCGCCCAGCATGCGCTGGCGGATCCCGCCGCCAACGGCCTGAGCTGGAGCGCGCTGTACGCGGTGGCGCCGCAGCTGGAGCCGCGGGTGATGAGCGTCGCCTTCGTGTTCCTGCTGGTCGGCTACGGCACCAAGGTCGGCCTGGTGCCGCTGCACAGCTGGCTGCCGGATGCGCATTCGGAAGGCCCGACGCCGATGTCGGCGGTGCTGTCGGGGTTGCTGCTCAACGTCGCCCTGTACGCGGTGGTGCGCATGAAGATGCTCACCGACGCCGCGCTCGCCCACAGCGCCACGCCCGCGCTGGCCGGACATCTGCTGATGGGCTTCGGCCTGGTCAGCTTCCTGGTGGCGGCGGTTTCGCTGCAGCGCCGGCGCGACATCAAGCGGCTCTTCAGCTATTCGTCGATCGAGCACATGGGTCTGATGACGTTCGGTTTCGGCGTCGGCGGCCCGCTGGCCACCTTCGCGGCGCTGCTGCACATGCTGGTGCACGCGCTGACCAAGTCGGCGATCTTCGTCACCGTCGGCCACGCCACCCACATCAGCCGCACCCAGCGCATCGACCGCATCCGCGGCCTGATCCGCACCCAGCCGATGGTGGGCTGGGGGCTGCTGATCGGCGTCGCCGCGATCGCCGGCTTTCCGCCGTTCGGCATCTTCACCAGCGAGTTCCTGCTGCTGTCGGCGACCATGCGCGCGTGGCCGTGGCTGACGCTCCCGCTGCTGATCGGTCTGGTGGTGGCCTTCGCCGGCCTGTTCCGATCGGTACAGCCGATGGTGTTCGGCGCGGCGCCGCCGGGGCAGTATCCGGTGCGCGCCAACATGCTGCCGGTGATCCTGCAGCTGGCGCTGGTGCTGGTGCTCGGCATTGCCCTGCCGGGGCTGCTGGCGCACTGGCTGGACCAGGCCACGCAGCTGATCACCGGGAGGCACCTGCTGTGATGGCCCAGGCCTTCGCCGAGCGTCTGCGCGCGGCCCTGCCGGCCGTGGCGCTGGCTCCGCGCACCGAACCCGGACTGATGCCGGCGATGGTGATCGCGGTGGCTGCCGACGACTGGGCCGCGCTGGGCTCGGCCGCGCACGGTCTCGGCGCGCGCTGGTCGGCCTGCTGGATCGACCCCGAGCCGGACCACTGGCGCGCCTGGGTCCTGTACGAGCAGGGCGGGGCCTACGTGCTGGCGCAGACGGCGCTCGATCCGCGGGCGCCGCGGCTGCCGAGCCTGACGCCGGTGTTCGCCGCCGCCGACCGTCCCGAGCGGGCGATCCGCGACCTGCTCGGCGTCGCCTTCGACGGTCATCCCGACGCACGGCGCTGGCTGCGCCATCAGGCCTGGTCTGCGGAGGTGCATCCGCTGCAGCCGGGTCAGCCGCTGGCCGGCACGCCGCCGGCGCGCACGCCGGCGGATGTCGGCTATGCGTTTCGCAAGATCGCCGGCGACGCCGTGCACGAGGTCGCCGTCGGACCGATCCACGCCGGCACCATCGAGCCGGGGCATTTCCGCTTCGCCACCGTCGGCGAGCAGGCGCTGACGTTGGAGACGCGGCTGGGCTACGCGCATCGCGGCGTCGAGAAGCTCGCCGTCGGCCGCGACGCCGCCGGCCTGCTGCGGCTGGCCGCGCGGGTGGCCGGCGATTCGACCGTGGCGCACGCCTGGGCCGCCTGCATGGCGATGGAGCGCGCCGCCGGCTGCGCGGTACCGCCGCGCGCGCTGGCGCTGCGCGGCCTGCTGGCCGAACGCGAGCGCGTGGCCAATCACCTGGGCGATGTCGGCGCGATCGCCGGCGATGTCGGCTTCAGCTTCGCGCAGATGCAGTTCGGCGCGCTGCGCGAGCGCTGGCAGCGGCGCAGCGCGGCGCTGTTCGGTCATCGGCTGCTGATGGATACGCTGTGCGCGGGCGGCGTGCGCACGGATCTCGATCTCGAAGGCACGCAGGCGCTGCTGCAGGATCACGCGCGGCTGCGCGCCGAGCTGGCGCCGCTGACCGCCATCCTGCTCGATCATCCCTCGCTGGAGGATCGCCTGGTCGGTGCCGGTGCGCTCAGCGCCGCCGATGCGCGGGCGCTGGGCTGTCTGGGCTATCTGGGGCGCGCGTCGGGGCTGGCCTTCGATCTGCGCCGCGACGCGCCGTATCCGCCTTACGACCGGCTGCCGGTGCGCGTGCCGCTTTACGACAGCGGCGACGTGGCGGCGCGGATGCGTGTGCGGCTGGACGAGATCGGCGTCGCGCTGGAGTTGATGGACGCGCTGCTGGCGGCACTGCCGCCGGGACCGGTGTCCACGCACTGGGAGGCGCCGCCGGCCGGCGCGCGCGGCCTCGGCCTGGTCGAGGGCTGGCGCGGCGAGACCCTGGCATTCGTGCGCTTCGGCGCCGACGGCCGCGTCGCGCGCTATGCCCCGCGCGATCCCAGCGTGTTCGCCTGGCCGGCGCTGGAGAGCATGCTGCCGGGCAACATCATTCCCGACTTTCCGGTCTGCAACAAATCGGTCAACGGCGCCTACGCCGGCTGCGATCTCTGAGGCCGCCATGCTGCGCATCCTGCATCGCGTCATCACCACCGGCACCCTGACCGAGCCGCTCGACGCGTCGGCCTCGCTCGAGTCGCTGGGGATCGAGGTGCGGCGCACGCTCGGCGCGCGCTTCGCCGGCAGCTTCGCCATCCGCCACGTCGATGCCGGCTCCTGCAACGGCTGCGAACTCGAGATCCACGCGCTCGGCAATCCCTACCACGACCTCGAGCGCTTCGGCATCCGCTTCGTCGCCTCGCCGCGCCACGCCGACGCGCTGCTGGTCACCGGCGTGGTCAGCCGGCACATGCAGGAGGCGCTGCTGCGCGCGCACGCGGCGATGGCCAAGCCCGGGCTGGTGATCGCCGCCGGCGCCTGCGCCTGCGACGGCGGCGAGTTCGGCACGTCCTACGCCAGCTGCGGCGCGGTGGACAGCGTGCTGCCGGTGGACGTGCGCATCCCCGGCTGTCCGCCGACGCCCGTGGTGCTGCTGCGCGGTCTGCTGGCGGCGCTGGGCCGCGAAGCCGGACTCACTCGCCCTGGGTGATGTCGGGCAGGCCCGATTCCAGCCACCACTTCTTCGCCTTGGCGTCGTAGTGCCAGGTCTGGTGATCGAGGATGGTGCGCTCGGTCTGCGTGTTGCGGTTGATCAGGCCAATGCTGACGATCTGGCGGTACTCGCCCGGCGGCGACGGCAGCACGCCCTGGGTGTCGTAGGTGCTGACGCGCACCTGCGCATAGCGGGCCAGGTCGAATTTGGTCATCGGGTGCTTTGCCAGCACCTTGGGATCGACGAACGCCAGCGCGGACTCGAAGTCGTCCCAGCGCAGGGTGGCGCCGTAGGCGCTGACGGTCGACTCCAGCAGGCTGGCCTGGCGATCGCTGGCGCAACCGCCCAGCAGCAGGACGGCGGCGAGACTGAGCGTGGCGATCAGGCGGCGCATCGGGGCGCTCTCCCCGGTCATGCGGCGGAAGCCGACGCGGCGTCCGCGGCGGCGCGGCGCTTGGCGACGAAACGCGCGCTCA
>JAJYMF010000070.1 GCA_021787175.1 Pseudomonadota bacterium
CAGCTCGCGCACCACTACGGCCGCCCGTGCCTGCGCCTCCTCGGGTGTCAGCAGGTCGGCCTTGTTCAGCACCAGCCAGCGCGGCCGCTGCGCCAGCGCGGCGTCGAAGCGCTCCAGCTCGCGCTCGATCGTGCGCACCTGCGCGGCCGGCTCGACGCCGTCGAGCGGCAGCAGATCGACCACGTGCAGCAGCAGGCGGGTGCGCGCCAGGTGCTTGAGAAACTGGATGCCCAGCCCCGCGCCCTCGGCGGCGCCCTCGATCAGGCCTGGGATGTCGGCGATCACGAAGCTGCGGTCGGTTTCGATGCGCACCACGCCGAGGTGCGGCTGCAGAGTCGTGAACGGATAGTCGGCTACTCGCGGCGTGGCCGCCGACACCGCGCGGATGAAGGTGGATTTACCGGCGTTGGGAAAACCGAGCAGGCCGACGTCGGCCAGCAGTTTCAGCTCCAGCCGCAGCTCGCGCACCTCACCCGGCGTGCCGGGCGTGGCCTTGCGCGGCGCGCGGTTGACCGAACTCTTGAATTTCTCGTTGCCGCGCCCGCCATGGCCACCCTCGGCCACTTTCAGGCGCTGCCCGTGGATGGTGAGGTCGCCGATGATCTCGCCGGTGTCGAGGTTGGTGATCACGGTGCCGACCGGCACCCGGATCATGCAGTCCTCGCCGCCGCGCCCCGACATCTGGCTGCCCATGCCATTCTGGCCGCGCTGGGCGCGGAACTGGCGCTGGTGACGGAAGTCGATCAGGGTGTTCAGCCCCTCGTCGGCCAGCAGCCACACCGAACCGCCGTCACCGCCATCGCCGCCGTCGGGGCCGCCGAGCGGAATGAACTTCTCGCGGCGGAAGCTGATGCAACCGTTGCCTCCGTCGCCGGCCTGCACGCGGATGGATGCTTCGTCGACGAATTTCATGGCGGCGACCGGTGAAGGGGGAGATGACGATGGCGCAAGGATATTCAGTCCACGGACTTCGCGTCCTGTGCGACCCTCCGGCCCTGTCGACGAGCAAGCTAAAGAGCATGGTCCGCAAAGGTCGCCAAACACGCGAAGATCAAAATCTTAAAGCGCTTCGCGCGCTTGGCGTCCTTTGCGGACCCATGCTGCTCCGGGGCGCCGAATATCCCGCCCTGTACAGGAAACAAAGAGCCCCGCGCGAGGCGGGGCCCTGGCGGAATCGGGGCAGAGCGGGTCAGCCCGAAATCACGCTGACGTAGCGGCGGCTCTTGGGGCCGCGCACCTTGAACTCGACCACGCCGCTGGTGAGCGCGAACAGGGTGTAGTCGCGGCCGCAGCCGACGCCCGCGCCCGGATGGAACTGAGTGCCGCGCTGGCGCAGGATGATGTTGCCGGGCTCGATGGACTGGCCGCCGTAGATCTTGACGCCCAGGTACTTGGGGTTGGAATCGCGGCCGTTGCGGGTGGAGCCGCCTGCCTTTTTGTGTGCCATGACGTATTACCTCCGCACCGCGCTCAGGCGCTGATGCCGGTGATTTCGACTTCGGTGTAATGCTGCCGGTGGCCCATCTGCTTGCGATAGTGCTTGCGGCGGCGGAATTTGACGATGCGGACCTTGTCGGCGCGACCATGGGCGCGCACCTTGGCGCTGACCACGGCACCGGCAACCAGCGGCGCACCGACCTGGATGGACTCGCCCTCGCCGACCAGCAGGACCTGGTCGAATCGGACGGTGCTGTCCACTTCGGCGTCCAGCAGCTCCACGCGCAGGACTTCGCCCTGCATCACGCGGTACTGCTTGCCGCCGGTCTTGATGACTGCGTACATGTTGGCCTCTTGTGTCGTTCTTCTGGGAGGTAAAGCCTTGAAATCATAGCTGGACCACCGGCGACGGGTCAAATCCGGACGGCCCGCGCCGCCGGGCACGTCCGGACGGCGTCGCATCGCCACCCACCGCTTGTGCCGTCGACGTCCTGCCCACACCCTTGCGGTTGATATATTCGATTCTTTGCCGCCCAGGCCAATCCTTCCGATGGACACGATCCGCATCCGCGGCGCGCGCACGCACAACCTCAAGAACATCGACCTCGACCTGCCGCGCGACCGCCTGATCGTGATCACCGGCCTGTCCGGCTCGGGCAAGAGCTCGCTGGCCTTCGACACCATCTATGCCGAGGGCCAGCGCCGCTACGTCGAATCGCTGTCGTCCTATGCGCGGCAGTTCCTGTCGATGATGGAGAAGCCCGACGTCGACCACATCGAGGGCCTGTCGCCGGCGATCTCGATCGAGCAGAAGTCCACCTCGCACAACCCGCGCTCGACCGTCGGCACCATCACCGAGGTTCACGACTACCTGCGCCTGCTGTTCGCGCGCACCGGCACGCCGCACTGCCCCGACCACGGCGTGCCGCTGGCGGCGCAGACGGTCAGCCAGATGGTCGATGCGACGCTGGCACTCGATCCCGAGCGGCGCCTGATGCTGCTGGCGCCGATCGTGCGCGAGCGCAAGGGCGAGCACGTGCAGGTCTTCGAGCAGCTGCGCGCGCAGGGCTTCGTGCGCGCCCGCGTCGACGGCGTGGTGCTGGATCTGGACGCAGTGCCGGCATTGGCCTTGCGGCAGAAACACACGATCGAGGCGGTGATCGACCGCTTCCGCCCCAAGCCCGAGCTCAAGCAACGCCTGGCGGAGTCGTTCGAAACCGCGCTGCGGCTGGGTGACGGGCTGGCGATCGTCGCCGACATCGGCGACGACGCGGCACCACCACAGCTGTTCTCGTCGCGCTTCTCCTGCCCGTTCTGCGACTACTCGCTGCCGGAACTGGAGCCGCGGCTGTTCTCGTTCAACTCGCCGGTCGGCGCCTGTCCGCGCTGCGACGGCCTCGGCGTCACCCAGTTCTTCGACCCCGCCCGCGTGGTGCTGCATCCGGAGCTGTCGCTGGCCGGCGGCGCGGTGCGCGGCTGGGACCGCCGCAACGCGCACTTCTTCCAGATGATCCTGGCGCTCGCGAAGCACTACGCATTCGATCCGGAAACGCCCTGGCGCGAGCTGCCGGATCGCGTGCGCGAGGCGGTGCTGTCCGGCTCGGGCGAGGACGAAATCGCCTTCCGCTATCTCAGCGAACGCGGCGGCGCGGTCACCCGCAAGCACCGCTTCGAGGGCATCGTGCCCAATCTCGAACGCCGCTACCGCGAGACCGAATCGGCGGCGGTGCGCGAGGAGCTGGCGCGCTACATCAGCGAGCGCCCCTGCCCCGACTGCGGCGGCGCGCGCCTCAACCGCTCGGCGCGCCACGTCACCGTCGCCGAGCGCGCCCTGCCCGCGCTGGCGGCGCTGCCGATCCGCGACGCGCTGCAGTTTTTCGCGACGCTGACGCTGCCCGGCTGGCGCGGCGAGATCGCCGCCAAGATCGTCAAGGAAATCCGCGAGCGGCTGACGTTCCTGGTCGACGTCGGGCTCGACTACCTGACCCTCGACCGCCAGGCCGATTCGCTGTCCGGCGGCGAGGCGCAGCGCATCCGCCTGGCCAGCCAGATCGGCGCCGGCCTGGTCGGCGTGATGTACGTGCTCGACGAGCCCTCGATCGGCCTGCACCAGCGCGACAACGAGCGTCTGCTGGGCACGCTGACGCGCCTGCGCGACCTGGGCAACACGGTGATCGTGGTCGAGCACGACGAGGATGCGATCCGCGCCGCCGACCACATTCTCGACATCGGTCCCGGCGCCGGCGTGCACGGCGGCGAGATCGTCGCCCAGGGCACGCTGGCCGACGTGCTGGCCGCGCCGCGCTCGCTGACCGGCCAGTACCTGACCGGCACGCGCCGCATCGAGGTGCCGCAGCAGCGCCGCGCACCGCAGCGCGGGCGCTGGCTGAAGCTCCACGGCGCCAGCGGCAACAACCTGCAGGACGTCGATCTCGAGATTCCGGCCGCGCTGTTCACCTGCGTCACCGGCGTCTCGGGCTCGGGCAAGTCGACGCTGATCAACGACACCCTCTACCGCCACGCCGCTGCCGTGCTCAACGGCGCCGGCACGCAGCCGGCGCCGTTCAAGGGCATCGAAGGCCTGGATCTGTTCGACAAGGTGGTCGACATCGACCAGTCGCCGATCGGCCGCACGCCGCGCTCCAACCCGGCCACCTATACCGGCCTGTTCACGCCGCTGCGCGAGCTGTTCGCCCAAGTGCCGGAGGCGCGCGCGCGCGGCTACGAGGCCGGGCGCTTCAGCTTCAACGTGCGCGGCGGCCGCTGCGAGGCCTGCGAAGGCGACGGCCTGATCAAGGTCGAGATGCACTTCCTGCCCGACGTGTACGTGCCCTGCGACGTCTGCCACGGCAAGCGCTACAACCGCGAGACGCTGGAGATCACCTACAAGGGCCACACGGTCGCAGACGTGCTGGCGATGACGGTCGAGGACGCGCTGAAGCTGTTCCAGCCGGTGCCGACGCTGGCGCGCAAGCTCGAAACCCTGCTCGCGGTGGGGCTCGGCTATCTGCAGCTGGGTCAGAGCGCGACCACGCTGTCCGGCGGCGAGGCGCAGCGCGTCAAGCTGTCGCGCGAGTTGTCGCGCCGCGACACCGGCAACACCCTGTACATCCTCGACGAGCCGACCACCGGCCTGCACTTCCACGACATCGAGCAGTTGCTGGACGTATTGCACCAGCTGGTCGACCAGGGCAACACCGTGCTGGTGATCGAGCACAACCTCGACGTGATCAAGACCGCCGACTGGGTCATCGATCTCGGCCCCGAGGGCGGCGGCGGCGGCGGACGCATCGTCGCGACGGGCACGCCGGAGCAGATCGCCGCCGAGCCGGCCTCGCACACCGGACGCTTCCTCGCGCGCGTGCTGGCTCCGGCGAAACCGGCGCGCCGGAAGCAGCGCGCATGAGCGGCCCACGCAAGCCGCATGCCCGGCGTGGGCCAAACACGGCCGCGGCGCCGATAGCGCCAGCGGACGCCACGCCCATCGCGGGCGCCTTCGCAACGCCGCAGCCGCTGTTCACCGCCGCGATCGCCGTGCGCTGGCGCGATCTCGACGCCTTCAACCACGTCAACAACTCGGCGTTTCTCACCTATCTCGAGGAAGCGCGCCTGCAGTGGCTGGCCGGCGTGCCGGGACCGTGGTTCGACGAACACGCCATGCCGGTACTGGCCGCCAGCACGCTCAACTACCGCGCGCCGATCAGCTGGCCGGGTGCACTGCGCGTCGAGCTGTATCGCGCGCGCCTCGGCGGCAGCTCGCTGACGATCGCGCATCGCGTCGTCGATGCTGCCGATCAGGC
>JAJYMF010000362.1 GCA_021787175.1 Pseudomonadota bacterium
AGCGCATCGGCATAGAGAATGTCGACGCTGGCCGGATTGAGTTCGGGCAGGTAGGTGCGGTTGCCCAGATCCTGCATGGCGATGAAGCCCTGCAGCGGATCGGACGCCAGCACCTGCGGCGCGGCCAGACCGGCCTGGCGCAGACGCGCATCCACATCCAGCCACGGGCGGATGTCCTCATGCCCGGGCGGGGCATCCATCACGATCACGCTCGTCCCGTCGGCGCGTCGGCCGCGCCAGTAACTGCGAAAGCTGGCGTCGGCCGAGGCCGGCTGCAGTTCCAGCGCGGGCGCGTCGAGGGCGTGGCGGGTCCAGTGCAGGCGCTGTTCGGCGCGGGCTTTGGCGTCAGTCATGCGACGGGCGGTGGTGGCGGTGCCTTGAGGATAACAGCGGCCATCCGCGCTGCCCGCGGCGTCCGTTACACTGCGCCGCACGTCGCGGCCATGGAAACGAGCCCCGTATGAAGCTGATTCCCGTGCTGCTGTCCGGCGGCTCCGGCACACGCCTGTGGCCGCTGTCGCGCGAGGCGTATCCCAAGCAGTTCCTGCCGCTGGCCGGCGCGCAGACCATGCTGCAGGCGACCTGGGCGCGGGTGCGCGATCTCGGCGGCGCCGCGCCGCTGGTGGTCGCCAACGAAGAGCACCGCTTCATGGTCGCCGAGCAACTGCGCGAAGTCGACTGCGCGCCGGCGGCGCTGATCCTCGAACCGATCGGCCGCAACACCGCACCGGCGATCGCGGTGGCCGCACTGCAGGCGCTGACCGGCGGCGAGGACGCGCTGCTGCTGGTGCTGCCCTCCGATCACGTGATCCGCGACGAGGCCGGTTTCCGCGCCGCGGTGCGCGCCGCGCTGCCGGCGGCGGAGCAGGGCGCGCTGGTGACCTTCGGCATCGTCCCGGCCGCGCCCGAGACCGGCTACGGCTACATCAAGGCCGTGCCGGGCGACGGCGTGCGCGCGGTCGAGCGCTTCGTCGAAAAACCCGATCGCGCCGCCGCCGAACGCTACCTCGCCGCGGGCGGCTACTACTGGAACAGCGGCATGTTCCTGTTCCGCGCCGGCCGCTTCCTCGAGGAACTCGAACGCCTGCAGCCGGCGATGCTGGCGGCCTGCCGCGAGGCGCTGGCGAAGGCGAAGCGCGACATCGATTTCCTGCGCCTCGACAGGGACGCCTTCGGTGCCTGTCCGGCCGATTCGATCGATTACGCGGTGATGGAAAAGACCGCGCACGCCGCGGTGCTGCCGGTGGATCTGGGCTGGAGCGACGTCGGCTCCTGGTCGGCGCTGTGGGAGGTGGCGGCGCGCGACGCCGCGGGCAACGCGCACCGCGGCGACGTGATCGCGCTCGACTGCCGCGACACCTATGCCTGGGGCGAGCGCCGGCTGATCGCGCTGATCGGCCTCGACGACGTGGTCGTGGTCGATACCGACGACGCCTTGCTGGTCGCGCGCAAGGACCGTGTGCAGCAGGTCAAGGAGATCGTCCGGCGCATCAAGGCCGAAAAGCGCAGCGAGGCCACCTGGCACCGCAAGGTGTACCGGCCCTGGGGCGCCTACGATTCGATCGACGCCGCCGAGCGCTTCCAGGTCAAGCGCATCACCGTCAAGCCGGGGGCGACGCTGTCGCTGCAGATGCACCACCATCGCGCCGAGCACTGGATCGTGGTCAGCGGCACCGCGCGTGTGACCCGCGGCGACGAGGTTTTCCTGCTCGGCGAGAACGAATCGACCTTCATCCCGCTGGGTACCCGCCATCGGCTGGAGAATCCCGGCAAGCTGCCGCTGGAGCTGATCGAGGTGCAGTCCGGCGGCTACCTCGGCGAGGACGACATCGTCCGCTTCGAGGACAAGTATGGCCGCGAGGCCTGAGCGCGCCACCGCGATGGATCACCTCGATCGTCTCGAGGCGGAGAGCATCCACATCCTGCGCGAGGTGGCGGCGACCGCGCGCCGTCCGGTGCTGCTGTACTCGATCGGCAAGGACTCCTCGGTGCTGCTGCACCTGCTGCTGAAGGCGTTCCGGCCGGGACGTCCGCCGATCCCGCTGCTGCATGTCGATACCGGCTGGAAGTTCCGCGAGATGATCGAATTCCGCGACCGCCGCGTGGCCGAGACCGGGGTCGAGCTGATCGTGCACCTCAACGAGGAAGGCCGCGCCCAGGGCATCGGTCCGGTCAGCCACGGTGCCAGCGTGCACGTGGACGTGATGAAGGTGGCGGCGCTGAAGCAGGCGCTGGACCGCGGCGGCTTCGACATGGCGATCGGCGGCGCGCGCCGCGACGAGGAGAAGTCGCGCGCCAAGGAGCGCGTGTTCTCGTTCCGCAACGCGCAGCACCGCTGGGATCCGCGCAACCAGCGTCCGGAACTGTGGAACCTCTACAACACCCGCCTCGGTCCGGGCGAGAGCGTGCGCGTGTTCCCGCTGTCGAACTGGACCGAGCTCGACGTCTGGCAGTACATCCGCCGCGAGGCGATCCCGGTGGTGCCGCTGTATTTCGCCGCCGAGCGCCCGGTGGTGGAGCGCGACGGCGCGCTGATCATGGTCGACGACGAGCGCCTGCCGTTGCGCCCGGGCGAGACGCCGCAGGTGCGCCGCGTGCGCTTTCGCTCGCTGGGCTGCTATCCGCTGACCGCGGCGCTGGAGTCGGATGCCACCAC
This sequence comes from Pseudomonadota bacterium, assembly GCA_021787175.1. Classification (GTDB taxonomy): domain Bacteria; phylum Pseudomonadota; class Gammaproteobacteria; order Xanthomonadales; family Rhodanobacteraceae; genus Metallibacterium. Next base: position 2,657 of record JAJYMF010000362.1, read on the forward strand.
GCTGGACGCGGTGATCGCCGAGATGCAGGCCAGCCGCCAGTCGGAACGCTCCGGACGCGTGCTCGACCACAGCGCCGGCACTTCGCTGGAGCAGAAGAAGCGCGAGGGACATTTCTGATGGCGCCGCTGACGCAACTGCGCCTGCTCACCTGCGGCAGCGTCGACGACGGCAAGAGCACCCTGATCGGGCGCCTGCTGGCCGACGCCGGGGTGGTGCCCGAGGATCTGCTGGAGCAGCTGGCGCGCGACAGCCGCCGCTACGGCACCTGCGGCGACGCGCTCGACTACGCGCTGCTGCTCGACGGCCTGCAGGACGAACGCGAGCAAGGCATCACCATCGACGTCGCCTGGCGCTACTTCGCCACGCCGCGGCGCAGTTTCATCGTCGCCGACTGTCCCGGCCACGAGCAGTACACCCGCAACATGGCCACCGGCGCCTCGGCCTGCGAGCTGGCGGTGGTGCTGGTCGACGCCAGCGCCGGACTGAAGACGCAGACGCGCCGGCACACCTACATCGCCGCCCTGCTCGGCATCCGTCACGTCGTGCTGGCGGTCAACAAGATGGACCGGATCGGCTACGCCGAGGAGCCCTTCCGCGCGATCGAGACCGAATACCGCGCGCTGGCGGCGCGTCTCGGCGTGGCGCAGGTCACCTGCGTCCCGGTCGCTGCCGTGCACGGCGACATGCTGGTGCGGCGCGGCGCGCGGATGCCGTGGTACCGCGGTCCGACCCTGCTCGAACACCTGGAGACGGTCGTCGTCGATGATCCCGCGACCACCGCCGCATTCCGCCTGCCGGTGCAGTGGGTCAGCCGCCCCGACGCCGGATTCCGTGGTTACGCCGGCACCGTCGCCGCCGGCACGGCCGCGGTCGGCGACGCGCTGGTGGTTCTGCCGTCGGGGCGGCGCACCACGCTGGCGCGCGTGCTGGGCGCGAACGGCGAGACCGACCGTGCCGGCAAGGGCGAGGCGGTGACCCTGGTGCTGGCCGACGAGCTCGACATCGCCCGCGGCGACGTGCTGGCGGCGGCCTGCGATCCGCCTGCGCTGGCCGACCAGTTCGCCGCGCACCTGCTGTGGCTGGGCGACGCGCCGCTGCTGCCGGGGCGTCCCTACGAGCTGCGCGTCGGCACCCGCAGCGCCGTCGCCCAGATCGGCGAGATCCGCCATCGTGTCGACGTCAACACGCAGGAGCACCTGGCCGCGCGGCGGCTCGATCTCAACGAGATCGGCGAGGTGCAGATCAGCCTCGATCAGGCGATCCCGTTCGAGCCGTATGCGGTCAGCCGCACGCTCGGCGGATTCATCCTGGTCGATCGCATCAGCCACGCCACGGTGGCGGCCGGCATGCTGGACTTCGCCCTGCGCCGCGCCGCCAACATCCACTGGCAGCACCTCGACGTCGACAAGACCGTGCGCGCCGCGCTCAAGGGCCAGCGTCCGCGCTGCCTGTGGTTCACCGGCCTGTCCGGCGCCGGCAAGTCGACCATCGCCAACGCCGCCGAGCGGCGCCTGCTGGCGCTGGGCCATCACACCTACCTGCTCGACGGCGACAACATCCGCCACGGCCTCAACCGCGATCTCGGGTTCACCGACGAGGACCGCGTCGAGAACATCCGCCGCGTCGCCGAGGTGGCGCGGCTGATGGTCGACGCCGGCCTGATCGTGCTGGTGTCGTTCATCTCGCCGTTCCGTGCCGAGCGGCGCATGGCGCGCGAACGCTTCGCCGCCGGCGAGTTCATCGAGGTGTTCGTCGATGCGCCGCTGGCGCTGTGCGAGCAGCGCGACGTCAAGGGTCTGTATGCCAAGGCGCGCGCGGGGCAGTTGCGCCACTTCACCGGCATCGACTCGCCCTACGAGCCGCCCGAGGCGCCGGAACTGCACCTGCACGCCGACCGCGACAGCGCCCTGGCGATGGCCGAGCAGGTGGTGCGCGCGGTGCTGGCCGACGATCGCGCCTGATACCCGGTTGCGATCAATCGGCACGCCGGCTAGCCCGGATGGAGCCCGGTGAGAGGCGCAATCCGGGGCCGTACCCGGCCTGATTCCCGGATTTCGCTGCGCTGCATCCGGGCTACTCGCCGAGCGCCCCCTTTGTCATTCTGAGCGCAGCGAAGAATCTGGCCCGCCAGGCCCGAAAGATCCTTCGGCCTGTGGCCTCAGGATGACCAACGCGACCGAAGGAAGTCCAGCGGAGAAATCCCCAAGGGATGACAACGGCGGAGAGTCATTCCTTGGACCCCGGATTGCGGCCTGCGGCTTCCATCCGGGCTGCGCGCCGTGCGGTTTTCGTGTTTGACCGCGAACAGGTATGAAACCGCCCGTATGGCGGCGGCCCGGATTCCTGAACCATCGCCCGCCGCGACTGGTCGCGCGGCGGATCGGGCGGCTACGGCGTGGCGTGCGCCAGGAACCGCGGATCGCGGCGCGCATGCGTGGCCTGCTCGAAACCGTAGGCGATCGCGATCAGGGTCGGCTCGCTCCACTTCGC
>JAJYMF010000067.1 GCA_021787175.1 Pseudomonadota bacterium
CCTGCTTCAGCGGCTCAACCGCGAGCACGGCAAGACCATCGTCATGGTCACCCACGATCCCAAGGCGGCCGAATACGCCACGCACACCCTGCATCTGGACAAGGGCGAACTGGTGGAAGCCGCGGCGCTGGCGCACTGAGCGCGGACGCGACCGGGGGAGACGGCGATGAAATACCTGCATCTGGTCTGGGCTGCGCTGTTCCGGCGCAAGACGCGCACTGCGTTCACCCTGCTGTCGGTGCTGGCGGCGTTTCTGCTGTTCGGCATGCTCGACGCCGTGCGCACCGCGTTCGACGCCGGCACCAATGCCGCGGGCGTGGACCGCATGATCGTGTCCTCGCGGTTCTCGATCATCCAGCCGCTGCCCTACAGCCTGCTGAATCAGATCGAGACCGTGCCGGGAGTGCAGGCCGTCGCCTACGCCAACTGGTTCGGCGGCACCTACCAGGACCCGAAGAACTTCTTCCCCAATTTCGCGATCAGCCCGAATTACCTCGACCTGTATCCCGACATCGTGCTGCCGCCGGCCGAGCGCAAGGCCTTCGACGCCACCCGCACCGGCGCCGTGGTCGGCGCGACGCTGGCCAAGCGCTTCGGCTGGAAGATCGGCGACCAGATTCCGCTGATCGGCTCGATCTTCCCCAAGCGCGACGGCGGCAGCACCTGGACCTTCGATCTGGTCGGCATCTTCAAGGTCCGCAATCCGCAGCTCAAGGGACTCGAACAGCAGATGCTGTTCCACTGGAAGTACTTCGACGAGGCCAATGCTTACTACCGCAACCAGGTCGGCTGGTACATCGTCAAGGTCGCCGATCCGGCGCAGTCGGACCGCATCGCGCAGGCCATCGACCGGCTGTCGCAGAACTCCGACCACGAGACCCGGACCGAGACCGAGCAGGCCTTCCAGCTGGCCTTCGCCAAGCAGATCGGCGACATCGGCCTGATCGTCGGCGGCATCATGGCGGCGGTGTTCTTCACCCTGCTGCTGCTGACCGGCAACACCATGGCGCAGGCGGTGCGCGAGCGCATCCCCGAACTCGTGGTGCTGAAGACGCTGGGATTTTCCAATCGCGTCGTGCTGCTGCTGGTGCTGGCCGAGTCGATGCTGCTGATCGTGCTGGGCGGGGTGCTCGGTCTGGGCGTGGCCGCGCTGCTGATGCCGGCGGTCAACGCCGCGGCGGGCGGGCAGATCGTGCTGCCGCCGGTGGGCATGGCCACGTGGACCCTGGGCATCGCGCTGATGCTGGTGATCGGACTGGTGGTCGGTGCGCTGCCGGTGCTGCGCGGCATGCGTCTCAACATCGTCGATGCGCTCGCGGGGCGCTGAGGAGGACGTATGCGGTTACTCACCGGTGTGCTGACCATCGTTCTGCCGGCCGTCGCGCTGGCGGCGTGGATCATGCTGCCCTGGGTCGTGCTGCTGGCGATCCTGGTCTTGCTGGGTGTGGCGATGCTGCTGACGCGGCGCGGGCGCCAGGCGCTGCAGGTGACGCGGGTCGGCATCGCCACCTTGCCGCAGCGGCTGGGCTCGTCCTCGGTGATCCTGGTCGGCATCGCCGGCGTGGTCGGCGTACTGGTCGCGCTGCTGGCGATGGCGGAGGGTTTCCAGACCACGCTCAAGGCCAGCGGCAGCAACGACACCGCGATCGTCCTGCGCGCCGGCTCCAACAACGAGCTGTCCTCCGGCATCGACCGCGCCAGCACCACGCTGATCGCCCAGGCGCCCGGCATCGCCAGGGACGCGCAGAGCCATCCGATCGCCTCGCCGGAGCTGGTGGTGATCGTCAACCTGCCCAAGAAGAGCACCGGGACCACGGCCAACGTGCAGCTGCGCGGCGTCGGCCCCGAGGCCTGGGCCCTGTACCCGCATCTGCGGATGATCAAGGGTCGGCGTTTCACCCCGGGTTTGCGCGAGCTGGTGGTGGGCAAGGGCGCCGAGGCGCAATTTGCCGGACTGGGCATCGGCAGCAAGGTGCTGCTCGGGCGCCAGCCCTGGACCGTGGTCGGCGAGTTCGACGCCGGTGATGTGCACGATTCGGAACTCTGGGGCGACAGCGAGACGGTGGCCTCGGCCTATCGCCGCAACGGCTTCCAGTCGGTCAGCGTGCGCCTTGCGAGACCCGCGGATTTCGCCCGCTTCAAGGCCGCGCTGCTCAGCAACCCGCAGCTCAAGGTCGATGTCGAGACCACGCGCAGCTACTACGCCAAGCAGTCGGCCGGGTTGACCAAGGTGATCCGTGCGGTCGGCGTCACCGTGGCGGTGATCATGGCGATCGGAGCGATCTTCGGCGCGCTCAACACCATGTACGCCGCGGTCGCGGCGCGCGCGCGCGAGATCGCCACGTTGCGCGCGATCGGCTTCAGCGGCTTGCCGGTGATCGTCTCGGTGCTGCTGGAAACCATGCTGCTGGCGGCGCTGGGAGGCCTGCTCGGCGGGCTGATCGCGCGGCTGATCTTCAACAATTACACCGTGTCCACGCTCGGCGCCAACTTCAGCCAGGTGGTGTTCCAGTTCCGCGTCACGCCGGCATTGCTGATCTCCGGGCTGAAGTGGGCGCTGGCGATCGGCTTCGTCGGCGGGCTGTTTCCGGCGCTGCGCGCTGCGCGCCTGCCGGTGACGACGGCGCTGCGGGAGTTGTAGGGCCCTTTCCGGGAAAGGCACCTTGACGTCCGGTTGCCATGACCACGTTGCCGCGCTGGTGGGCAACCGCAAAGGTTCCGCCCGTCTTCTGGGTCCGCCCTTTTATTGTCATGCTGAGCGCAGCGAAGCATCTGCTTCGGCTACGACAACGGCACACCGTCCGGTCCCGATCGGCGGCAGCCGAGTTGAATCAGGCGGTGTGCGAATGTCCGCTGCCGCAGATGAGCAGAGCCGTGCGGTATGCCGGCGACGTGATCGAACACCATGGCGTGGCCCCCTCACCCTGCCTCTCCCCCAACACGTTTGGGGGAGAGGGGACAAAGCAGCGCACACCCACCGCGCGCGGTCGGGGAGAGAGTGCAAAGCGCATTGCGCTCAGCGCCGCTGCCGCGCCAGGGTGATGAAGGCGACGCCGGCGAGGATCACCGCCATGCCGATCCATTCGCGCGGTCCGGGGTGCTCGCCGCCGAGCGCGACGCCGAGCAGGACCGCCACCGGCGGATTGACATAGGCGTAGCTGGTGGCGAGCGCCGGGCGCACGTGGCGCAGCAGGTAGATGTAGGCGCTGAAGCCGACGATCGAGCCGAACACGACCAGGTAGGCGAACGCGCCCCAGGCGCGCGCGTCCGGCACGGCCGTGAAGCGTTCGCCGGCAAGCAGGGCCATCAGCGCCAGGGCCACGCCGCCGGTGAGCATCTGCGCCGCGGTGCTCATGGCACCTTGCGGCATCTCGCGGCGCCGGCTCCACACCGAGCCGTAGGCCCATGCCCCGGCGGCGATCACCAGCGCCGCGGCACCGAGCGGCGCGGCGCGCAGATCGCCGCCGAAGTTGAGGATCAGCACGCCGGCCAGACCCACCAGCACGCCCAGCCATTCGGAACGCCGCGGCCAGTCGCCGTAGAGCGCCGAGAACACCGCCGCGAACAGGGTCACGCTGGCTACCGCGACCGCGGCGATGCCGGAGGCGACACTCTGCTCGGCATAGCAGACCAGGCCATTGCCGAAGCCGAGCAGCAGCACGCCGGTGAACGCGGCGTTGCGCCACTGGATGTGCGTGGGGACGGGTGCGCCGCGCAGGCGCAGGAATGCGTACAGGCCGCCGCCGGCGATCAGGAAGCGGATCGCCGCCAGCGCGAAGGGCGGGAAGCCTCCCAGCGCGATGCGGATGGCGAAGTAGGTCGAGCCCCAGACCAGGTACACCGCGGTCAGCGCGGCGAATACGGTCAGGCGGGGCGCGGCCGCGGCGGCCGGGACGGTGGTCATCGTGGTGATCTGAGGAGGCGGGGCGCGTAGCTTAGCGGCCCATGCGGGCGCGCGGCGGGCGCGCGGCGGGCAGCGCGCCGACCGCGGCCCGCTCGGCTTCGAGGACGGCGCGTTTGCGTGCCAGTCCCCAGCGCCAGCCGCCGAGGCTGCCGTCCTCGCGGATCACGCGATGACAGGGCACCACCAGCGCCAGCCGGTTGCTGCCGCAGGCGCTGCCGACCGCGCGTGCGGCGTTCGGCGCGCCGATCGCCGCCGCCAGTCCGGCATAGCTGACCGTGCTGCCGCGGGGAATCCGCGTCAGCGCCTGCCAGACGCGCCACTGAAAGGCGGTGCCGGTGACATCGATCGGCGGCACGGGCGCCTCGCTGCCGGCAATCTCGGCGGCAATGCGCGCCAGCGCCGGTGCCAGCCAGGCGTCGCGGCCGTCGTCCACGCGGCTGAGCGTGGCGCGCGGAAACGCGGCGCGCAGACCGGTGATCAATGCGTCGTCGTCGTCGCCGATCTCGACTGCGCACAGGCCGCGCGCGGTCGCCGCCACCAGCACGCGGCCGAAGGGCGTTCCCAGCGTCGTGTAGCGGATCGCGACGCCTGCGCCGCCCTGCCGCCAGCGCGCCGGGCTCATGCCGAGCAGGGCATCGCTGCGCTCGTAGACGCGGCTGTCGGAACCGAAGCCGGCCGCGGCGACCGCGGCGCTCACCGAGTCCGCCTGCGCCAGACCGGCGCGCAGGCGGCGAAAGCGCTGTGCTCGTGCATAGGCCGCGGGCGGCAGGCCGTAGCGCTGGCGGAAGGCACGGGCGAGATGGGTGCGGCTCAGGCCGACCGCGGCGGCCAGCGTGGCCAGCGGCGGCGGTTCTTCGGTCTCCAGCGCGCGACGCACGCGTTCCAGCGCGTCGTCGGGGGCAGCGGATTCGGATGGCTTGCGTGCGGTCATGCCGGCAGACTAGCCGCGACTGTCGCACGCTGCCATCCGGTTTGTGCGCCCGCTTTCGGGGTGCTTTGGGAACCTCTGAACAAGTCCATCCCCGGACCTGATCCGGGGTCCGGACTCGGCTACGCCGCATCAAGCCCATGCGTGCTCGATGCGCGACAAGCCATCCATGGCTTGAGGAAGGTCTGAACTTGTTCAGACCCTAGCGCGGCGGCTCGCGGGTCTCGCGCACGATCACGAACTCGCCCTCGATCACGCCCGGCGGGGAAGCGGACGCGGGCGGCGTGCCG
>JAJYMF010000192.1 GCA_021787175.1 Pseudomonadota bacterium
GCGTACCACGGTGCTGGCGGTCGGCCCGGATGCATTGGACTGGCGTTGGCGCCTCAGCATCGCGACGGTGGATCAACCCTGCGCCTTCTCGGCCCTGCCGGGTGTGCGCCGCTGGCTGGCGCCGCTGGACGGCGGCATCGAACTGTCCTTCCCCGACGGCCGCATCCTGCGCGCGCCGCGTCTGGGTGTGCTCGAATTTGCCGGCGATCCGGCGCCGACCTGCACGCTGCCCGACGGGCCGACGCGCGATTTCAACCTGATGCTGCGCTCGGAGCAGACGGCACGCCTGCTGGCGCGACCGCTGGTCGGCACGATGGTGCTGCTGCCCGAAGCCGCGGTGCGCTGGTTCGTGCATGTGGTCGCCGGCAGTGCGCGCCTGACCACCGAGGGCGAGAGGCTCGACATCGCCCAGGGCCGCAGTGCGTGGGTAGAGGCCGGAGCGGCGCGAGAACGCATCGCGCTCGACGGTGCCGGCGAGGTGGTACTGGTGCGGCTGGCGGCGGCCTGATCAGATGCGATCGTCGCGGGTCCAGATCACATCGCCCTCGACGCGCACCGGAAACGTCGCCACGGGGACATAGGCCGGCGCGCACAGTGCCGCGCCGCTGCGCAGATCGAAGCGCGCGCCGTGGCGCGGGCACTCGACCTCGAAGCCGTGACGCTCGCCGCCGGCCAGCTCGCCGTCGTCGTGCGTGCAGCGGTCCTCGATCGCATGCAGCTGTCCGTCGATGTTGTAGACCGCGATCGAGGTATCGCCGTCCCAGACCACGCGGTACTCGCCCGGCAGCAGTTCGGCGCGCGTGCCCACGCGCACCCAGCCCGTCGCGCCGGCACTCATGCCGCCGCCTCCGCGCGCAGCGGTTTTTCCAGCGTCTCGAAGCGCAGGTCGTCGCGCCGGGGCAGGCCGAAGCGGGGATCGCCGTAGGGAAACGCCTTGTATTCGCCGGTGCGGCGGTAACCGCGGCGTTCGTACCAGGCGATCAGTTCGGCGCGCACGTCGATCACCCGCATCGCCATCATCGTGCAGCCCCATTCCCTGCGCGCGATGCGCTCGGCCTCGGCGAGCAGCGCGCGGCCGAGACCGCTGCCCTGCTCGCGCGGACTGACCGCGAACATGCCGAAATGGCAGCGTTGCGCGTGCTCGCGCTCGATGTGGCAGCAGGCCAGGAGTGTGCCCTCCTGTCCTGAGCCTGTCGAAGGAGCCTCCGCGAGCAGCACACGACTGCCCGCACGCGCGATCAGCGCGCCGACTTCGACCGGGTCGGTGCGCTGGCCGTCGAGCAGGTCGGCTTCGGTGGTCCAGCCGGCGCGGCTGACATCGCCGCGATAGGCCGATTCGACGAGTGCGACCACGGCGGGTATGTCGGCGGCCTCGGCGGCACGGAAGCGGATCGGATTCACACAGAGACCTCCGTTGTGGCGTGGGACTCGCCGCGCAGCGCGGCGGCCAGGGTGGCGAACGGCAGCAGCGCGCACTTGCGCCGCGCCGGGTAGCGGGCGAGTTCGGACAGCGCGTTCAGCGCGCCCAGCTCGGCGTCCTCGGCGATCTCGCCGGCGACCAGCGCCGCGAAACGGTGTTCGAGAGCGGCCAGGTCATCGGCATCGCAACCGATCGCGCGGTCGCCCAGCAGCGATGCGGTGGCCGTGGCGATCGCGCAGCACGCGCCCTCGAAGGCATAGGCAACGACACGGCCCTGCTCGACGCGCACCTCGATGCGCAACTGATCGCCGCACAGCGCGTTGACGCCCTCGGCCGCCTGCACCGGCGGCGCCAGCCGGCCACGGCGGCGCGGCGCTCGATGATGGTCGAGCACGATCTCGCGATAGGGACCGGTGGCGCTCATGCGGTGATTCTAGTTCGGGCGCGGGCCGCAGGCTTCAGACCAGCAGCCGGCGCACCTTGTCGAGTGCGGTCACGAACCGGTCGATCTCGTCGGTGGTGTTGTAGAACGCGAACGAGGCGCGGCAGGTGGCCGGCACGCCGTAGAACTGCATCAGCGGATGCGCGCAGTGGTGGCCCGAGCGTACCGCGATGCCTTCGAGATCGAGCAGGGTGGCGAGGTCGTGCGCGTGCGCGCCCGCGACCAGGAACGAGATTACCGCCGCCTTGTCGGGCGCCTCGCCGATGATGCGCAGGCCCGGCACGCTGCACAGCGCGTCGCTGGCGTAAACCAGCAGCTTGCGCTCGCGGGCGAAGACATTCGCCATGCCCAGGCGTTCGAGGTACTGCACCGCGGCGCCAAGACCGACGAATCCCGCGATGTTGGGCGTGCCGGCCTCGAAGCGGTGCGGCGGATCGGCGAAAGTCGTGCCGCTGAAACGTACCTCGCGGATCATCTCGCCGCCGCCGAAGAACGGCGGCATCGCAGCCAGCCGTTCGCGCCGCGCCCACAGCCCGCCGGTGCCGGTCGGGCCGCACATCTTGTGGCCGGTGAAGGCGTAGAAGTCGCAGCCGATGGCCTGCACGTCGACCGGCATGTGCGGCACCGCCTGCGAGCCGTCCACCAGCAGCGGAATGCCGCGGCGCCGGCACTCGCGCGCCAGTTCGCGCACCGGATTGACGGTGCCGAGCACGTTCGACACGTGCGTCACGCCGGCGAGCTTGACCTCGGGCGTCAGCAACTCGACGAAGCGCTCCACGATCAACTCGCCGCGCTCGCTGATCGGCGCCACTTTTAACATCGCGCCGCTGCGCGCGCAGACCAGCTGCCACGGCACGATGTTGGCGTGGTGCTCCATCTGCGTGACCAGCACCGTGTCGCCGGGTTGCAGCCGCGGCAGCAGATCGCTGTAGGCAACCAGGTTGATCGCCATGGTGGTGCCCGAGGTCAGCACCAGTTCGTCGGGCGACGCGGCGCCGATGAAGCGCGCCAGCGCCGCGCGCGCGCCCTCGTAGGCGGTGGTGGCCTCCTCGCTGAGCGCGTGCACGGCGCGGGCGACGTTGGCGTTGTGCTGGCGATAGAAACGATCCACCGCCTCGATCACCGCCGCCGGCTTCTGCGACGTATTGGCGCTGTCGAAATAGACCAGCGGCTTGCCGTGCACCGTGCGCGTCAGCAGCGGAAAATCCGCACGCGTGCGCAGCGGGTCAAAAGCCGGCGACGCATCGTGCAACGGGACATTCATGCCTCGGGGTCTCCGGCCAGCCGCGGCAAATGCCACGCCAGTCGCGCCGCCAGATGCTCGCGCAACGGCGCGTTGTCGAGGCCGTCCAGCGCGGCGCGGCAGAAGGCGGCCGTCAGCAGCGCGCGCGCCTGTTCCACGGGCAGGCCGCGCGAACGCAGATAGAACAGCGCGCGCTCGTCGAGCTGGCCGACGGTGGCGCCGTGGCTGGCCTTGACCTCGTCGGCGTGGATCTCCAGCACCGGCTGGGTGTCGATCTCGGCCTGCGCCGAGAGCAGCAGGTTCTTGTTGCCGAGCTGCGCGTCGGCGCCGTCGGCACCCGCCGCGACGGTGATCGCGCCGTGCAGCACGCCGCGGCCGCGACCGTCGGCCACGCCGCGCCAGAGCGCATCGCTGACGGTGTCGCGCGCCAGGTGACGGATGTCGAGACGGGTTTCCAGATGCTGGCGACCGCCGGGCGCGAATACGCCGCGGTTGACGAAACGGGCACGGTCGCCTTCCAGCGCCGCCGTGATCGCATGCCGTACCAGCGCGCCGCCCAACTCGAGCGCATGCAGCGAGACGGCGGCATCGGCCGCCAGTCGGAACGCGCTGCGCCGGATCAGAGTGGCGCCCGCACCGGTCTCCTGCAGCACGTTCCAGTGCAGGCGCGCGCCGCGCTGCAGACGGATGTCGCTGACTAGCGTGCCCAGGTTGGCATGCGGGCCGGCGTCGCCATGCTGCTCGACCAACGTCAGCTCGGCGCCTTCGCCGAGCTCGATCACGGCGCGGTCGTGCCAGGCGAGATCGCCCGCCGCCGGCGCGCCGAGGTAGACCAGATGCACCGGCGCCGCGATGCGCACGCTCGCCGCGACCCTCAGCAGAACGCCATCGCCGGCCAGCGTGGCGTTGAGCCGATCGAAGGCATCGGTCGCGGTGGCTGAAAACGCATCGCGCAGCGGCTCCGCGTCGCGTGCCAGCGCACGCGCCAGTGGCTGCAATTCGAGTCCATCCGGCAAAGCGTCGAAGCGCGACAGATCGGCCCGGAACGCGCCGTTGACGAAGACCAGGCGCGGGCCGTCCACGCCCGGCAGCGCCAGCGCATGCGCATCGACGGCGCGGATCGCGGCCTCGGGGTCGCCCAGTGCGAACGCGCGCTGTCCCAGCGCGCGCAGCGAGGTGTACTTCCACGCCTCGCTGCGCGCGGAAGGAAGGCCGTCGCGCAGGAAGGCGGCCAGATGCGCGCGACGCGCGGCGTCCAGCCAGGCCACTCCCGCACCCGGCAGACGCGGCAGTGCCGCATCGGCAGCCTTGCCCACGGCGAGAGCGAAGGCGTCGCTCATGCCGCGCTCGCCGCCGGCTGGCGCCCGGCGACCCAGGCGTAGCCGTGCTCCTCGAGCTTCAGCGCCAGCGTGCGGTCACCGCTCTCAACGATGCGGCCGTCGGCTAGCACATGCACGAAGTCCGGCACGATGTAATCCAGCAGGCGCTGGTAGTGCGTCACCACGATGAAGGCGCGGTCGGCGGCGCGCAGTGCATTGACGCCGTCGGCGACCTGCTTGAGCGCGTCGATGTCGAGGCCGGAGTCGGTCTCGTCGAGGATCGCCAGCTTCGGCTCCAGCACGGCCATCTGGAAAATCTCGTTGCGCTTCTTCTCGCCGCCGCTGAAACCCTCGTTGACGGCGCGGTTGAGCAGGTCGGGCGACAGTTGCATCACCTTGAGCCGCTCGCGCACCAGCTTGAGAAACTGCATCGAATCCAGTTCGGGCTCGCCGCGGCGCTTGCGCTGCGCGTTCAGCGCCGCGCGCAGGAAGTAGGTGTTGTTGACGCCGGGAATCTCGACCGGGTACTGGAAGGCCAGGAACACGCCCGCCGCGGCGCGCTCCTCGGGCGCCAGCGCCAGCAGATCAACACCGTCATAGGTGACCGTGCCCGCAGTCACTTCGTAGCCGTCGCGGCCGGCCAGCCCATGGCCGAGCGTGGACTTGCCGGCGCC
>JAJYMF010000218.1 GCA_021787175.1 Pseudomonadota bacterium
GCGAACGCGCCGCGCGGCGCGAGCGCGCGGGCAACGTGCGCATGGCGCTGGCGGCGGCGCCGGCGTCGGGACGCAAGGTGATCGAGACGCGCGGCCTCGGCTACGCGATCGGCGGGCGCACGCTGGTGCGCGATCTCGACACCAGCGTATTCCGCGGCGATCGCGTGGGCATCATCGGCCCCAACGGCGCCGGCAAGACCACCTTGCTCAGGCTGCTGCTGGGCGAGCTGGCGCCGGACGCGGGCGAGGTGATCCACGGCACCCGCCTCGAGATCGCCTATTTCGACCAGCACCGCAACCAGCTCGACGAGTCGCTGAGCGCGCTCGACAACGTCGCCGGCGGTGCCGGCTTCATCGAGCGCGACGGCCAGCGCCAGCACGTGCTGGGCTACCTGCAGGATTTCCTGTTCACGCCGGAGCGCGCGCGGGCGCCGATCACGCGGCTGTCCGGCGGCGAGCGCAACCGCCTGCTTCTGGCGCGGCTGTTCGCGCGGCCGTCCAACCTGCTGGTGATGGACGAGCCGACCAACGACCTCGACGTGGAGACGCTGGAGCTGCTGGAGGAGCGCCTCGCGGACTACGCCGGCACGCTGCTGCTGGTGTCGCACGATCGCGCCTTTCTCGACAGCGTGGTCAGCGCGACCCTGGTGCTGGAGGGCGACGGCCGCGTCGGCGAGTACGTCGGCGGCTACAGCGACTGGCTGCGCCAGCGCGCCGCTCCGCCGGCCGCGGCAACCCCCGCGCGCAGCGACAAGCCCGTCGTGGCCGCGGCGTCGGCCCCGCCCGTGCGGCGCAAGCTCAGCTACAAGGACGCCCGCGAGCTGGAGCAGTTGCCGGCGCGCATCGAGGTGCTGGAGGCGCGCCTGGCCGAGCTGGCGCTGACGCTCAACGATCCGGCGCTGTATCGCCGCGAGCCGGCGGCCGCGCTCGCCGTGCAGGCCGAGATCGCTGCGGCGCAGACAGCGCTCGATCTTGCCTATCGCCGCTGGGAAGCGCTGGAAGCCCAGGCCTGAACGGCACAGGCTTGCGTTGGGGGATCGGAATACGATCGGCCCGGGTGCTGCGATGGCGGAGGTCTCCATGCCCGGATACCGGATCCTCAGTTTCGACGGCGGCGGTCTGCGCGGCGTGGTGACCGCGGTGCTGCTGGATCGGCTGCAACGGCGTTTCCCGACCCTGCTCGACGACGTCGCCCTGATGGCCGGCACCTCGACCGGCGGGCTGATCGCGCTGGGCCTGCGCAAGGGTCTGACGGCCGCCGCGCTGCGCGACCTTTATATCCGGCGCGGTGCCGAGATCTTCAGCGGCGGCCTGCTGCGACGCCTGCGCAGCCTCGGCAAGCTGACCGGCGCCGAGTACGACGGCGAACCGCGGGCGGCGGTGTTTCGCGACGTGCTGGGCGCGCAGACCCGGCTGGCCGACCTCGGCGGCGCGGTGATGGTCACCGCGTTCGACCTCGACAACCAGTCGCCGGATCCGCAGCAACGCCAGTGGAAGCCGAAGATCTTCCACAACCTGCCGGGCAGCGACTCCGACGGTGCAGTGCCGGTTTGGCAGGCGGCGATGATGACTACGGCCGCGCCCACCTATTTTCCGAGTTACGACGGGCACATCGACGGCGGCGTGTTCGCTAACAACCCGTCGATGTGCGCGCTGGCGCAGACGCAGGACGCGCGCAGCGGCGGACCGGTGCCGTGGCCGGACATCCGCCTGCTGGCGTTCGGAACCGGCACGCCGCGCACTTTCATCCCCGGCGCCGCCCTCGACTGGGGCTATGCGCAGTGGGCGCCGCGGCTGATCGACCTGATGATGGACGGCGTCATGGGCATCGCCGACTACCAGTGCCGGATGATGCTGGGCGACGACCAGTACGCGCGCTTCGCGCCGTACTTTCCGCCCGGCCGCGACGTGCCGATGGACGACGTGGGCCAGCTGCCGTGGCTGCGCCAGTGGGGCGAGCAGTTGCCGCTGGAGCCGCTGGCGGCGTGGATCGAGCGCTTCTGGCTCTAGCCGCGCCGATCAGGCGCCGGCTCGCCGCGTCAGCCGCTGCACGCCGGCGCGGCGTGCCTTCGCGGCGCCGCGAATGCAGGATGCGGGAGGCGTTCAGCCGCCGCTGCGGCGGGGTTTGCGCGTGGCTGCGGGCGCGGCCTTGCGGGCCTGGCGGCTCGCCTCGCGCTTCTGCTCACGGAAGGCCTTGCCGTAAGCCGCCAGCTCGCCCTCGATGCGCTCGCGCTTGAGGCCGCGCGGCCCCTTGCCGGCATCGATGCCCTTGAGCATGCGCTGCATCAGGTCGTAGTCGTGGTAGTCGCGGTAGGGCGTCAGGTCGAGATCGGCCGGCACCTTGGTCAGGCGCTCGTCGCCGGCCGACTTGACGTATTTCTGCATGAAGCGGTCGTAGGCGCGCCAGGAGATGCGGTCGGCGCGCACAGCGGCCTCCTCGGCGCGGGTCGCGATCTGGTGCGCGTGCAGATAGTGCAGGCCGAGCTGGTCGATCAGGGTCTTCTCGACCTCCTCGTGCAGGACCAGATAACGGTCGACCTCGATGTCCTTGCCGCGGTAGCGGAACGTGCGCGGCAGATGGCGATCGATGTAGATGGTCTTGCCGTCGTTGCTGTAGCCGGCCAGATAGGGCACGTCATGGCTGTGGTCGAGCTTCTTGACCCGCCTCAGGATCGCGTCCAGCGCGCGGTCCAGCATCAGGCTGGAGACGAACCAGTCGGGCACGCGCAGCTTCTCGTGCGGGGCGTGCGGGTGGCAGGCATCGGTGGGCATGACGGGATCTCCTTTGGGCAAGGCACGGATTCTGCGCCAGCGGCGGGGCCATCGCGAAC
Organism: Pseudomonadota bacterium; assembly: GCA_021787175.1. Taxonomy (GTDB): domain Bacteria; phylum Pseudomonadota; class Gammaproteobacteria; order Xanthomonadales; family Rhodanobacteraceae; genus Metallibacterium. Next base: position 2,832 of record JAJYMF010000218.1, read on the forward strand.
ATGGCCGCTGGACGCCGGCTTTGCGATCATCGCGGCTTGACGCTGCACAGCGAGATCGACATGGACCACGGCATCACCGCGATCGACACGGGTTTCTTCCGCCCGCTGTTCGACGCCAGCCATCTGATCGTGGAGCGCGGCCGCGCCGCCTTCGTCGACGTCGGCACCAACCATTCGGTGCCGGCCCTGCTGGCCGAACTGCAGCGTCAGGGTCTGGCGCGCGAGGCGGTGGACTGGATCATCCTGACCCATGTGCACCTCGACCACGCCGGCGGTGCCGGTGAACTGCTGCGGCAGCTGCCGCGCGCGCGGGTGTGGCTGCATCCGCGCGGCGTGCGGCACATGGTCGATCCGGCGCAGCTGGTGGCCGGCGCCTCGGCGGTGTACGGCGCCGACGAGGTCGCGCGCACCTACGGAACCCTGGTGCCGATCGCGCCGGACCGCATCGTCGAGGCCCGCGACGACGACGTGATCGAACTGGCCGGGCGGCCGCTGCGCGCGCTGGACACGCCGGGCCATGCGCGGCATCACATCAGCATCTGGGACGAGGCCAGCCGCGCGTTCTTTCCCGGCGACACCTTCGGGCTGTCCTATCGCGAGTTCGACGGGCCGAACGGACCCTTCATCCTGCCCACGACCAGCCCGGTGCAGTTCGAGCCGGACGCGCTGCGCGCTTCGATCGAGCGCATGCTCGGCTTCGATCCGCAGGCGATGCTGCTGACCCACTACAGCCGCATCGGCGATGCGGCGAGGCGGGGTGCCGAACTGGTTGAACAGATCGCGGCGATGACGGCGATCAGCCGCGCCGTCGACGGGCTGACGGATCGGCATGAGCGGATCAAGACCGGCCTGGCCGAACTCTACGTCGCGCGCGCCGAGGCGCACGGCTGTGGCCTGTCCGAGGCGCAGGTGCGCGAACGGCTGGCCATGGACATCGAGCTCAATGCCCAGGGGCTGGGCATCTGGCTGGACCGCGGTCGCCGCGAGGGCTGACCGCGGTTCGCGGGCCGGGCTTACTGGTGGCCGACCACGGCGACGTTGCCGTTGCCGTCCACGCGCACCACGTCGCCCTGGCGGATATTGGCCGCGTCCTTGACCTGCACGCGGGTCAGGTTGCCGTCGGCCATGCGCACATTGATCACGTAGGAGATGTTGTCGTGCGACTGGCCCAGACGATTGCCGGCATAACCACCGCCGACCGCACCGGCGACCGTGGCCAGGGTCTTGCCGCGGCCGCCGCCGACCTGATGGCCGAGCAGGCCGCCGACGACGCCGCCGAGGATGGTGCCGGCGACCTTGTGGTCGGCGGACTGGGTCTGGATGGTTTCGACGCTGCGCACCACGCCGCAGTCGTAGCAGCGCACCCAGATCGAGCCGTTGCGGTTGACCATCACGTCGCCGCTGGCGGCGGCGGGCAGGGCGGATGCGGTCGCGGCGAGGCCGAGGACGGCCGCAAGTACGAGACTGGATTTCATGGTGTATCCCCGATGGGGTGACCTGCGGTCACGGTTCGATCAGTGTAGGCATACCGGCGCGCTTGCGCGCATGCGGCGCGTGAGGCCGTTCACCCGGCGGTTGCTCTCGCGCATCCTGCGACCACAGGGAGGGCACCGCCGCACGCGACACTGGGGCATCCGTGCCCGGCGGTCGGCAGCGGCCGTTGCGCAAAAAAGAGCCCCGGCCGAGGGGATGGCCGGGGCTTGATGCGCCCATGCGCGATCCACGGGTGCAGATCGCGGCTGCAGCATGTCCGGACACGGTGGCAGGAGCATGACAGGCGGCGCTTGCGCCGGCCTCCGGCTGTGCGTGTATGCTCGGCGTACTGTGTTTGCACGGTCCTCGCGTGGGGTCCGATGCGGCGCCGATCCACGATCCGCTCATCGCTCTGCTGCCGTTCCATGCAACCAGTAAGCCGACATCCCGGGCGGGATGTCTTGCCTCAAACGTACAGGTGGAGAGTGGCTATGTCGGATCGTCAGATCGGCACCGTGAAGTGGTTCAACGATGCCAAGGGGTTCGGATTCATCAGTCGCGACGACGGCCCGGATGTGTTCGTGCACTTCCGCGCCATCCAGGGCACCGGGTTCAAGTCGCTGCAGGAAGGCCAGAAGGTCAGCTTCAAGCTGGTGCAGGGTCAGAAGGGGCTGCAGGCCGACGAGGTGATGCCGGCCTGATGGGCAGTACGCGCCGTTCGCGGCGATCCGAAGGCCGGCGCAAGCCGGCCTTCGCACGTCCGGGGCCGGGTCAGGCGGTCGTTGC